>JAISQX010000056.1 GCA_031273965.1 Clostridiales bacterium | reverse complement strand
GGAGGCTTATCTCAACGGTTTATATTTTGGGAACGGCATTTACGGCATAAAAAACGCCGCAAAAATGTTTTTTGACAAGGATTTAAAATCCCTAAATTTATCGGAATGCGCGACTATAGCCGCGGTTGTAAAAAATCCGTCGCGGTTTTCGCCGCTCAAAAACCCGCAGAACTCATACGAGCGGCGAAATCTCATCCTAAGACAAATGAAGGACAACAATTTTATCACTGAAGAACAAGAACTTGCGGCAAGAGTAAAAAAAATAAGCGTCTCCGACAAAAAGCACGAAGAGACGATTAACGCCGCTTATGTCGAAGGAGTTTTGGACGAAGCATCCAAAATAACCGGTCTTACCACAAAGGAGCTTTTATTATCCGAATATAAAATTTATACTTATTTTGACGAGCAAGAACAGAAAATTCTTTACGGAGCCGTAACCGATGAAGCGCATCTTTTGAAGAATAAAAACGGAAAACTTCCCGACGCCATGTCTATGATTGTCGATAATCATGACGGAGGTATAAACGCTTTTTACATCAATAGCTATATCAATAACATCTTTGATTTAAGACGGCAACCGGGTTCCGCCGCAAAACCTATTTTTGTATATGCTCCGGCTTTTAGCGAAAATCTCATAACGCCGCTAACCAAAATAGACGACGTAAAAAAAAGCTTCGACGGATATTCGCCTTCAAATTTCAAAGAAAAATATGCAGGACGAACTACGGTAAGGAATTTGGTAATGCAATCGTCGAACGTCTCGGCTGTGGAAATACTCAAAATGCTAACGGTGGAAAAGTCGAAAGCCTTTGCGCTTACGATGGGCATTGAGCTTGACAAAAGCGACGGCGTGAATATCGCATTGGGAGGTTTACGCAGAGGGCTTACTCCTATCGAACTCATTTCGGGTTATACCATGCTGGCAAATTCGGGAAACTATAAGGATATAGGCTTTATAAAAAAGATATGCGACCAAAACGGCAACCTAATATATGAAAAAGGTCTTTCATACAAAAGCATTATAAGCGCCGAGGACGCATATATCATGACGGATATATTAAAAGATACGGCTAAGCGCGGCACCGCCAAGCTTTTGTCGCCTTTAACGTTTGACACGGCGTCAAAAACCGGCACCGTATCGAATAATACGGACAAGAGTCTAAATAATGACGCATGGAACTTATCATATACGACTTGCCATACCATATTATGTTGGCAAGGCAATCTTTCAAATAAAACGGAAAACGCTCTATCGTCTCAAGTTACCGGCGGCGGCTACCCGACTTTAGTCGCTAAAGAGATACTTTCAAAGCTGTACACCGGTTTTTTACCGGCGGATTTTGAGAGACCCGACGGCATAGTCGATTACGACGGCGATATACTAAAGGTGTCGGATATTATGCGCGCAAAAAACGAAGATTCACGCATTGACATGTAACCGACATGTCATTGGTTAGAGTCCAACAGGGGGAGCCAAGACGCGCAAAACAAGACGATTTGCCGACCGATTTCACGCCAATACATAGGACTCTTAAAGACTTACGACTTCTATGCCGTTTATAGCTTGTTCGATTAGCAAATCTATATCAAGCGCTTTTTCCGCCGCTTCGACATCTTTCAACTTTGGGCGAATGGACGGATTTTTAGGTAAAAATACCGTGCAACAATCCTCAAACGGCAGTATACTCGTATCGTATGTACCTATTTTTTTCGCCGTATCGATTATTTCTTTTTTGTCAAAGCATATAAGCGGGCGCAAAATAAGCATATCCGTAGCGCTGTCCGTAGACTTTAAACTTTCTACCGTTTGGCTTGCCACTTGTCCAAGGTTTTCGCCGGTTATTACGGCATCAAATTTCTGCGCTACGGATAATTTTTGGGCAATTCTCATCATTATTCGCCGCATTATCGTTATCATATACTCATTGGGGCATTTCTCATGAATTGCTTGCTGTATCTCTGTAAAGGTTACAAAATACAACGTAATATCACCGGTATAGCTCTTTAAAAGTTCGGCAAGCTCGGTTACCTTTTCCTTTGCCCGAACGCTTGTGTAAGGAAAGCTGTGAAAATGTAGCGCCGAGATCTTCATCCCGCGCTTCAAAGCCATATATCCCGCAACGGGACTGTCTATCCCGCCCGATAAAAGCAATAATCCTTTTCCTGAGCTTCCTACGGGCAGACCGCCGGCGCCGGGAATTTTATCGTAAAACAAGTAAGTCGATCCGTTTTCTCTGATATCTACGTTTATTTCATAATCAAAATCAAAAAGATCCACTTTCAATCCGCCGCCCGATACGTCTAAGAGTGCCGCCCCGAGATATTTCGCTATATCCATAGAGCTTTTTTGCACGCGTTTATCGGCGCGGTTGACCGTCACTCGGAATTTTCCTTCTTTATTAAAAACCTTGCACACGGCGGCGCGAAGCGCTTCCAAATCGGTTTTTAACTTATAACATACGCTTAGAGAGTGGATACCGAAGACTTTTTTTAGTCTATTTATTATCTCTTCCTCGTCGTTTTCCGCATATTCTCCCACATAGTAACGTGTTTGTGAAGAATTAATCGAAAATTTTATTCCCGCAAGCGCCGTCTTTATGTTTTTCTTTAATAAGCCTTCAAAAAACGATCTGTTGCCGCTTTTCAAAAAAATCTCTCCATAACGAATAAGTATACATTTTTCCATTTCATCACCGCATTTTATGATTTATATTTTGATAGATTCTCATACTCGAGCTTGAGTTTTTCTTGCAACTCGAGTATTTCATTATAATTAGTATTCTCGTTTATACTTATACGAAGAATACCTTGCACATAATTTTCGGGAAGTTTGAGAGCTTCGGCGATTCTTTTACCGCTTTTCTTCGACGAACAAGCCGAACCTGTTCCGACTATGATGTCATGTTTCTCCAAGGCATGCAGTAATACCTCTCCCTTTATGCCTTTAAACGCCACGCTTAAGATATTATTGATATCGCCGTCGGGAGTATTTATTATCGCGTCAAATTCCGTCGCCAAAAAATCTTTTAAACCGACAAGCAATTGCCGGTTTATCTTTTTACGGCTCATTATGTCGGCGGCTTTTGAAAAAGCCGCTATAGATGAAAGATTTTCCGTAGCCGAACGAATGTTATACTCTTGCCCGCCGCCGTGAATAAACGTATTTAAATTGACGCCATTTTTAAAATACAGCGCGCCGACGCCCTTGGGCGCATGAATTTTATGTCCGCTTATCGTGTAAAGATCAACTCCTAATTTCGAAACGTTCACATCGATTTTTTTAAAAGCTTGCACTCCGTCGCTGTGAAATAAACATTTCGGGCTTTTTTCCTTAACTTTTTTAACCGATGTTTCGATATCGTTCACGGCACCCGTTTCGTTGCATACGTGAATAACCGATACCAAAGCCGTGTTTTCATCCGCGTAATTCGCCAATTCCTCGGGGTTTACGCGCCCGAACCCGTCTACCGGACATATTATCACCTCAAAATCCTTCTGTTTCAGATATGCCGCCGTGTTGTATACCGCATCGTGTTCCGCCGCGGAAATTATTATACGCGAGTATTTTTTGAACGATTTACAAAGCAGAGCGATATTGTTCGCCTCGGTTCCCGAAGCCGTAAATATAAGATTTCCGTTATTTAAGCCGCCTAAATGTCTCAAGATATTTTCACGCGCAGTCTTTAAATCGCGCGCCGCTCCCGACGCATGCCCATAAAGAGCCGACGGATTGAAATATTTCAACGAATTATACTCGCGTATTATGTCGTTGCATTCGTCAAATACGGCGGTAGTAGCCGCATTGTCAAGGTATATCATAATTTTAATTCTCCATTTATAAAGCTAACCCAGGCGGCGACGCAATTGGTGTTTAGGCGCATAGGTTTGCCTTAGTCCTATCTTTTTATTTTAATTTGACAAACGTTACTCCGCGTTCCCCTTCTCCATAAACGCCGTATCGGAAAGAAGCGGCGTTTTTATGGGCGCTTAGGTGCTGTTGGATTGCGCGGCCGAGCTTTCCCGTGCCTACTCCGTGAATAATCTTAACCTCTCCCAAACCGCCGGTCACCGCTCTGTCTATAAAATTATCCACCATGTAAATCGCCTCGTCGATATTTTTACCTAATAGGTTGATTTCCGACGGAACGCTCTCGATATTTAAAGGTTTGTTTATATTAACGACCTTTGTCTCTTTGCTATTTTGACTTTTTATCTTGAATACGTCGTCGATTTTTATACGAGTGGTAACGGCTCCGATTTTTATCAGAAGGTTTTTTGTAGAAACATCCGCCACTATGCCCTTTGCCTTTATGGATTTGACATACACGGAGCAACCGGGTTCTATTTCTCCGTCTTCTCTTATAATTTTGTCATCGACGGAGTCCTTAAAGGCGCCTTGCTCTTCATTATTATCTTTTGCCGCAAGATTCTCCAGACGTTTTTTTAGTCTGTTTGCCTCAAAAAGCGCGGACTCGTCATTCTTTTTTAACTGTTCTTTTAGAGAGGAAATTATAGCTTCCGCTTCTTCCGCCGCCTCTTCTATAAGCCTTTGAGTTTGCTTTTTTATATCGGCTCTAAATCTTTCACGCTCTTTATCAAGTTTTTTTTGCTCTTCGGTAACTTCCGTAAGGCGACGTTCGGTCTCTTCACGTTCTTTTTTTGAAATTTCGAAATTTTCCACGGCTTTTTTCCGCGCGCGTTCGGCGGATATAATGATATTTTCAAATTGCCTGCGCTCGCTTCCTATAAGGCTTTCGGCATGTTTTACAATATCTCCGTTGAGTCCCAATCTTTCGGCTATTCTTATGGCGTTTGACGCGCCCGGAATACCTATTATGAGTTTATAAGTAGGCTCAAAACTCACGGGGTCAAAATCCATAGACGCGTTTTCTATCTCCGCTTCCGTAAGCGAAAACTCTTTCAACTCGTCGTAATGAGTTGTAATTACGGCTTTTGCCCCTTTATTCTTTATGTGCGACGTAATGGCGAGCGCCAAAGCCGCTCCCTCCGCCGGATCGGTTCCCGCTCCGAGTTCGTCAAGAAGAAGCAGAGAATTTTTATCAAATTCATCAAGTATTTTTATTATATTTGTCATATGCGACGAAAAAGTGCTTAGGCTTTGCTCTATGCTTTGCTCGTCGCCTATGTCCGAAAAGACAGCCGAGAAAACTCCGACGGAGCTATCCTCATGCGCCGGTATAAAAAGCCCGGTTTGAGCCATAAGCGTCAAAAGCCCCGTAAGCTTTAATGTGACGGTTTTTCCTCCCGTATTGGGACCCGTTATCATGAGGATATTGTATTCGCCGCCGAGTTTAATGCTAACGGGAACCACGCTGCGTTCGTTTATCAAGGGATGCCGTCCGTATATTATGTTGATACGGTTTTTTTTGTCTATTTCGGGGCGTACGGCGTTTATGCTCTTGGCGTAAGCGGCTTTTGCAAATATTATGTCAAGCTCCGTCATAAGCTCGAAACCATAACTTAAAAATCCATGGTTCGCGCCTATAATCGCGGTAAATTCGCGGAGGATGCGTTCCTTTTCAAATTCCTCGTCGGACAACAAAGCCTTTAGCTTGTTGTTCATCTCAAAGACCGACATCGGCTCCACATATAGAGTTGCGCCCGTCGCCGATTGACCGTGCACAAGTCCCGGAATCATGCCCTTAAACTGGCTTTTAACCAAAATCACGTGCCTGCCGTCTCTTACGGTTACGACATTATCCTGCAAATATTTTTGGTAAGACGCGGAAGTTATGAAATGATTTAGTTTTGCGCGTATTTCCTCGTTGCATTTTTTTATTTTATCGCGTATTGCCTTAAGCTCCGCCGAAGCGGTATCGGCTATCTCATACGGACCGATTATGGAGCTTATTATCCTCTCCTCAAGAGTTTTATCTATATATAACAGGTTGGCTTTTTCTCTCAGAAGCGTTATTCTTACGTCTTCAACGCTCATAACGGCGATCTTCGTCTGCCTTGCCGCTTTCAAAAACCGTCCTATCTTCAAAATCTCTTCCGGCGTCAAGAGCGACATTTTTTTTGCGCGTTCCAAAACGGGACATATATCGTCAAAACACAACGATAAATTTGCATCGTATTCGTATAATATTATATCGGCTTCGACCGTTTCGTCTAAAAGCGCGGAAACCTTTTGATATTCCGTCGACGGCGACAGCCTGAGGATATCTGATTTTGCCCTTTCGGAAGCGGCAAATTTTTTTAGCCGCTCCAAAATTTTATCATATTCAAGAGTACTCAAGACCTTGCTTTTAATCATAAAAATAACCTTTTTTGTTTGTTTACCGACAGTTTATCAGTATCAATGACGGAGCAGGCTCTAAAATACGCCTCTGCTATAGTGCCCCGCCGTGTAGACGCTTACGCCGTCCGAACAAATTTGTCCGTTTTTGAACGCGAAAATAATGTCGGAAATTTCAAGCGCGCCGCGGTTTAACATATTCAGATAAATGTTGAAATCTGGACGGTGCTTTGACAAATTTATCGTGACGGGATTGTACAGCGTATGATAACACGCGCGCAACTTTGTCCTTATTATATCGTAATTATATTTTCTGTCGCCTATAATTGTCTTTTCTTTGCAATCTCCGCATTTTATTCCGAAAGTCTTGTTAGGACAGTGCTTAAAATTCATCATAGGCAGACTTCCGTAAGCATAAATATACGAGTTGTCGTC
>JAISQX010000170.1 GCA_031273965.1 Clostridiales bacterium | reverse complement strand
GAACCATCGACCTCGCGCTTATCAGGCGCGTGCTCTAACCAGCTGAGCTATAAGCCCTCATGGTGGAGATGAGCGGGATCGAACCGCTGACCCCCTGCTTGCAAGGCAGGTGCTCTCCCAGCTGAGCTACACCCCCGTCAAACGGAAAATCTATGTTAATTCCCCATTAAACCGTATCAAATACCGCCCTTTCTTAAGGACAGCCTATATATATTACCATATCAAAAAACTATTGTCAACAGATTTTTACGCGCATTTCAAAATATTAAATATTAAAAGCGGCTTGCGCGGGGAATATACGCGCCTTGATTTAATTATATAAACGCCCGTTACATAAGCTTCGTCCATCGGTTTTTCTCCCGCGTCGATTTGCCGACGCCATTCGACGCTTTTTTATAGCCTTGCCCGCAATCCGAGAATTTTAATCGTGAAAAACAATGCTTCTTCCCCTCTTTTTTCCCTTATGAAAATGCGTTGAGTTTACAAAAATCCGGATTCATGTAAAAATCCGGATTTCAAATATTCCATTTCATATTTTACTTTGACAAAGAAAATTTGCTAAAAGTTTTTTCGCTTTTTATAAATTTTAGACAGAGCGATAATTTCTTTATTTTATCGAATACATCCTGAATAAGCCCTCTAATTCGTCAACTATCACGCTGAATTGCCTATAACCCTTAAGCATAGTTTTTAAACCGAAAAAAGCTATCTTTATTAGACGAATATCGCGAAGCTCCAAAGTGTAGCCCAGTCCGTCTATCATAAAATGTATCGTTTCTCCGTCAGGCAGGACGTTCTCTATAACCAACCGATGCAGTCTGCTTATTATATTGTCTACTCTTTCACCGAGCGCGCTGTTTACGTAATTTATTCTTTCGTCGATTTTTTCCGCTTCGCCGACAACAAATTCTTTTTCTAAGAATATGAGTTTGTTGGCATGTTCCAAAAACGGCGTCAAAACGTTGTCCCCGAAGTTTTTATAACTGTCCTCCGACCTGACGTCGTGAAATGAGTTTGTTATAAATTCCACAAAGTTTATCGCGCCGCTGTCAAAGTCATACAGAAGGTTTACGACGAGCGCCACGACCTTTTTTGACGACGGGGGAAGACGGAATCTCAATTTGCTCCCAAAATCATAGTAACAATTCTTTAATTCCCTTTCATAATTAAAATCCACCATACAATCCGCGACAACATTTTTTAGAATATCGTTTGTCGCTATGACTTTTAGTATTTCGGCAATCTTTCCGGACGACAAAATTAGTTTTGTCGACATGAGATCACGGCACGCCGCGCTCAGAACTTCATACGCATACTCTCTGTTTCCGCTCATTTTATTACTCCGAAAAAAATTGTATTTTTTTATCCGTTATTCTTGTAATTGTCTATAGCTCCCTTTATAGCTTCCTCGGCAAGCACGGAGCAATGAATTTTTTGAGGAGGCAACCCGCCGAGAGCCGAAATCACCTCGTCGTTTGTCAGTTTCATCGCCTCTTCTATCGTTTTTCCCTTTAAAAGCTGAGTAGCCATAGAGCTTGACGCGATAGCTGCGGCGCATCCGAAGGTTCTGAATTTTATGTCTTCAATGACGTCGTTTTCTATTCGCATAGTCATTTCCATAATATCCCCGCACTCCGGACTCCCTACCATATATTTGGCGTTGGCATTCTCGACAACCCCTACATTCTGTGGATTTTGGAAGTTTTCCATAACCTTATCCGTATACATAACCTTCCTCCTTATAATTGTACTATTTTTTTTATCAAAAATCAATCTTTTCAATGACCGGGATACATATAATTAAAAATATTTTTACTTTTACGTCCGCTTTGTCTAAACAATCGTCTTTTTTGACGGCAGTTGATAAAAAAGCGGCGACATATCCCTAAGTCTTTTTACCGATCTTTTCAAGCTCTCGACGGCGTCGTCAATCTCTTTTTTTGTATTGTCTTTTCCGAATGAAAAACGAAGGGAGCCGTGAGCCAACGCAATGTCCACTCCCAGCGCAAGCAAGACGTGCGACGGGTCTAAAGAACCCGACGAGCATGCCGAACCGCTTGACGCCGCCACTCCCTCAAGGTCCAGAGAAAAAAGCAGCGATTCGCCCTCGATAAACTCAAAGCTTAGATTCGCGTTATTCGGAAGCCGATTTTGCCGTCCTCCGTTAAAATATACGTTGTCGATTTCCGACAATACTTTGTCCGTAAAATAATCTCTCAACGCGCTTATTTTGAGATTGTTTTTTTCCCTTTCGGCACAAGCGAGCTCAAAGGCTTTCGCCGCTCCGACAATCAGCGGAACGTTCGTCGTGCCTCCTCTCATTTTTCGCTCTTGATTGCCGCCCGTCAAAAGCTTCTCCAACTTGACTCCGTTTTTTACGTACAAAAAACCTATTCCCTTGGGCCCGTAGAATTTGTGCGCGGATACCGACATGAGGTCTACGCCGAGTTTATTTACGTCGATATCCAAAACCCCGGCGGCCTGCACACAATCCGAATGGAAGTGAATTCTCCGGTTCTTTCTTTTTACTATTTCAACAAGCTCCGTTATCGGCATTATACTGCCGACCTCGTTGTTTGCGTACATAATGCTCACGAGTATCGTATCCGGTCTTATCGCTTTTTCAAAAGCATCCAAATCCAATATCCCGTCCTTTTTGACGGGAACGTACGTGACCTCAAAGCCCTTTTTTTCAAGAGCTTCGCATGTTTCAAGTACGGCATGGTGCTCTACCGCCGAAGTTATTATATGCTTGCCGTTCGTTTGATAGGCTCCCGCAATACCCTTAATAGCCCAATTATCCGCTTCCGTCCCGCCGGAAGTAAAATAAATCTCATTGGGCTTGGCGCCTACTAATTCCGCAATTTTTACGCGCGCCGCGTTGACGGCTTTTTCGGCTTCTCGTCCGAACCAATGCTTGCTGCTGGCG
>JAISQX010000050.1 GCA_031273965.1 Clostridiales bacterium | reverse complement strand
AATTCATACCTCTTTTGACGGTTTCCGTGTTGTTCGGGGTTTCGGTTTTGACGGCGGCTTTTATGGGAAGTCAGGTTTTGCCCGACCTTGATATGAATACTATAAACATGCATGTGAATTTTGACGAGGCGCGTTTATTTGATTATGACATTGATAAAAACGATTTGCTACAATCGGTTATGTATATCGCGGACGACAGAATAAACGAGAGAAAAGCCGCGAATCAGGTGGCGGACAGCGGAATATCTGTATATTCCGGTTTTAAGATAATGGGGACGTCGGTGAGCGAACTCGGAGGCGGAATAGTAAATACCGACGGTATGTTTTCGGGAACGATGTTCGGCGGCGCGGTATCGGGCGGCGATTTGGAATGCACGATACTTCTGAACGACAAAAAGAAGCGAAAGGCTTCGGCGGGAGATATTGCGGCAAAAGTAGCCGAGGACATTCTCTCGGCAAAATATGACAAATATGAGGACGGTAAATTTATAGCATCCTACAATTTGTCTGAATTTACGAATATATCGTATTCGTTCAACAGCATCGCCGAGGTGGCGTCTTTGGATAGCGATTTTGTTCAGCTAAACGTTTATTCGGCTAACCAAAAGGATTTGGAGAACGAGGTCAAAAATATTACGGCGGCTTTGAGAAACGCCGGTATAAAAGGTTTGACGTCGGTGGCAAATACCGTGGACAACCCTCAGCTTGAATATCGTCTGATAATAGACAAGGAAGCTTTGAGCGCAAAAGCCGGCGGTTATAATGCAACCGTGCTTTTAGAGTTATTAAGACGTTTCAAAGAGCCTTCGGCGAGTGCGTCTGTGACGCTTGACAACGCGGACGGTTCCGCATATACGTATAATATCACCTTTTATCCGAGCGCGCGAAAAGTTGAGAAGTGGTATAGAACCAATTCCGAAAGGTACGGTCGTCTTTATGTGGAGGAATCTCTTGTGACCGACGAAAATGGCGTTGACAGAGTTGAAGAGAGCTATTTTACTTACGACGGAGCAGGAACAAAATATCATTTGACAAAAATAGAGGAGAACGGGCGCGAAAAATTCGTCGAAACCGCAAACGCGTATTTCACTTTGGAAAAAAAGAGCGATATCCTTTATTTTTCCACGGACTACCGCAATCCTATAGATACCGCTTACGACCTTTTGCATTACGAATTGCCTTACGAAAACCTTTTAACCGGCGAAACGGGAACCGTGCCCTTGCATGAGGTGCTTAAAGAAGAATGTATAGAACGAAACGATGACGGAGAACCCGTCAATATCGTCCAAACGCCGGCGTATACAAAGGTGACAAAGTCCGGCGGAGCGCGCTATATGCCGATTACGATATATTTCAACGGAGATACAAGCGTCAATCAGGTAAAGTCGGCGATAAATAAAACTCTCAACAATTTCTATAAGAGCGAAGGATTGCCAGACGGCGTGTCTTACGGTTTTTCGTCGTCGACGGCGCTCGTGGACGAGATATTCAGTACTCTGTACTTCATATTGGGAGTAGGCATAGTGCTTATTTACTTGGTTATGGTAGGACAGTTCCGCTCGTTAAAAGATCCTTTTATAATCCTCTTCACCATACTTTTAGCGTTTACGGGCAGCGTATTTTCTCTCGCGGTCTTTGGAATGGAGCTGAGTATAATATCCATCATGGCGTTTATAGTTCTTGCGGGCGTAGTGGTAAATAACGGAATCGTATTTATAGACTACACAAATCAATTGACGCGCGGCGGTATGCCGATTCGCGAGGCTATATTAAAAACGGCGTCAAGCAGGCTGCGCCCGATACTTATGACGGCTTTCACTACTATCATATCGCTGCTCGTTATGGCGTTTGACGGAACGCAAGCGGCTTCGATATTGCGTCCGATGGGCACCGCGGCGGTGGGAGGACTGCTTTATTCGACGATGCTTACGTTGTTTATAGTGCCTATACTACTCGATATATTTAAAAAAGAAAGACCGGGAAAGAAAAAGCGTATAAGACTCTTCGCCGAAAATTACGAGTATTTTAATCGGCAGGAAAGAGAAGGTAAATAATGAATATATTACTGACAAACGACGACGGAATTTTTTCCGACGGTATCAGGATTTTGGCGGAAAAGCTTGCAAAAAAACACGATGTCGTCATTGCCGCGCCGTCGTCCGATTGTTCTTGCACAAGCCATAGTCTGACGGTTTTTAAAAAGTTGTCTTACGAAAAATATTCTCTTATAAAGGGCGTAAAGGGCTATTCGATAAAGGGCACTCCTTCGGATTGCATAAAATTTGCCACCCTCGTTTTACTTGACAAAGCTCCGGACTTAGTGATATCGGGAATCAATAATATGCCTAATCTCGGTACGGATATAATATATTCCGGCACGGTTAACGCCGCGTTGGAGGGCGCTATATGCGGGGTTAAGTCCATTGCGCTTTCCATACTCAAAGAGGACGAATCGGATTATGAATTTGTCGCGGATTTTATTTTTAAGAACCTCGAAAAACTATACGGTCTTTTGACGGTAAACACTATTTTCAACATAAATTTTCCGAGCGGAAAGAAAGACGCGTTAAGCGGCGTCCGCTTCTCTTCTCTCGGCGTTCAAAATTATACCGACGAGTATGTTATGCACGTCAACGAAGCGTCGGAACGGCATTATACTTTAGTCGGCGATATGATAAAAAATCCTTTAAATCCGGAGGATTGCGACGTCGAGTTAAACGATAAAATGTTTATAACCATAACGCCCGTGCATATTCAGATGACAGATTTTGAGACGTTAAAGAGGCTGAAAAGTGTAAAAACGGAGATATTATTATGATTTGTTACGCTCCGATAGGTAATTTGCCATGAGAATAGCCGTATTGGGCGGCGGACCCGCGGGGGTTTTTGCGGCGGGCACGGCGTCGGAAAGCAAAAACAACAGCGTTGTACTCTTTGAAAAGAATGAAAAAATCTTAAAGAAACTTTTCATATCGGGAAAGGGCAGATGCAATATAACGAACGCCTGCTCCGAAGCCGAATTTATATCAAACGTCGTGAACGGCGGACGATTTTTGTTTTCCGCCCTAAAAGCCTTTTCACCGTCCGAAACCGTGCGTTTTTTTGAGGAACGGGGGCTTAAATTAAAGACGGAGCGAGGCGGGCGGGTCTTTCCCGCTTCGGATAAATCCTCGGACGTTATAAAAACGCTTGAAAGATTTTTAAGAGAACGCGGAGTGGAACTTCGCGCGGGCGGCGCGGTTCTTTCCATAAAAAAACACGGCAACGGTTTTTTAGTCAAATATACTGGCGGAGAGGAATGCTTTGACGCCGTCGTTATAGCGACGGGGGGGAAGTCGTACCCCCGAACGGGAAGCGACGGAGACGGTTATAGATACGCCGAGTCCTTCGGTCACACCATAGTCGAGCCGCATCCGGCTCTATGCGCGGTTCGGGTCGGGCAAAATGTAAAAGCCTTGGAGGGACTGTCGTTAAAAAATGTTTCGGCGGCGGTGTGCTTGGACGGAAAAACGCTTTTTTCGGAATTTGGGGAGATGCTTTTTACATCCGACGGTCTTTCAGGTCCGATTATCCTCTCCTTGAGCAGCAGAATCAACAGATGGGATTTAAAGAGAACGAGTATAAAGTTGGACTTAAAACCCGCGCTCTCGGAAGAAACGTTGGACAATAGAGTGATAAGGGATTTTAAGGAAAATATAAACAGAGATTTTTTAAACTCTCTGAATGATTTATTGCCTAAAAGCCTTGTGCCTTATGTAATAGATGCCGTAAAAATACCTCCGCGTACAAAAGTCAACGAGTTGAGCCGCGAAAATAGAAGACGGTTGGTCTACACCCTAAAAAATCTGACGTTTGACTCTTTAGAACTCGCGCCCTTGGATACGGCGATTGTGACGAGCGGCGGGGTCGCTTTGAATGAGATTAATCCAAAGACCATGGAAAGTAAGCTTGTAAAAAATTTGTATTTCTCGGGGGAGGTTTTAGATATAGACGCGCTTACGGGCGGATTTAACATCCAAGCGGCATTGTCCACGGGATACGTTGCGGGACAAGCGTTGAGAGAGTCGAGTGAAACGGATTGTTAAAGATAGATATATTAAAAAAAGAAACGCATTATGATTAATATTACAATAGACGGACCATCCGGCGCAGGGAAAAGCACCGTGGCTAAGTCGGTGGCAAAAAGAATTGGCATTATGTATCTCGATACGGGAGCGCTATATCGGGCGTTCGCGTATTTTTCGATAAAAAACGGCGTCGATGTGAACGATGAAAACGCCGTCGAAATGCTTTTGGGCGCCGCGCGCATAGATGTCAAACACATCGGCGGCGAACAGAGAGTTTTTTGCGACGGCTTGGACGTCACGCCGTATATAAGAGAACATAATATCTCAAAAGCCGCTTCGGATATTTCTAAGCATCAATCGGTGAGAGTAAGGTTGTCGGAAATACAGCGAAAGATAGCCGGCGAGCGCGACGTCGTATTGGACGGACGCGACGCGGGAACCTTTGTTCTCCCGAACGCCAATTATAAGTTTTATTTGACCGCGAATCCGGAGGTTCGCGCGCGCAGACGATACTCCGAGCTAAAAGAAAAAGGCGCCGACGTCGAGTATGCAAAGGTTTTGGAGGATATAAAGCTTCGCGATTATAATGACTCAAACCGCGCTTTTGCGCCTCTCAAACAAGCTCCGGACGCGAGGCTTATCGACAGCACAGATATGTCCGCGCAAGAGGTTGCGGATATTATATTGCAATATGTGAACGGGTGATTAAAAAATATGATTGTAGCGAAGAATATAGGCTTTTGTCCGGGCGTAAGGAGCGCCGTCGAACGCGCTGCCGCCGTCGTCGAAACGGTTCAAAAAGAGGGCGGACGCGTTTTTTTGTTCGGACATATTATTCATAATACCGAGGTTTCGGAACGCTTTGAAAAGCGGGGAGCAAGGGTAATCGACAACTTTTCGGAGATACGGCGGGGAGATACGGTCGTTATACGGGCGCACGGCGCGCCGCCCGCGGTATTTGACGAATTGAAAGAAAGAGGAGCGAAAATCGTAGATTGCACCTGTCCTTTCGTTAAAAAGACTCAAGAAATCGTTATAAAAATGTACAAAGCCGGTAAAAAAATAATTATAGCCGGGGAGCCGGAACATCCCGAAGTTGTCGGGATAAACGGGTATGCGGAGAATAAAGCCGATATCGTAGGCGACGGATGCGACTTTTCCAAATACGGCGACGCGCCCGCTTGTCTGGTCTTTCAGACGACGTTCGACAATGAAAAATATGAAAAGATAATTGAAAAAATCAGGAAAGACGGCATAAAAACACTTGAAGTTTTTAATACAATATGTTATACTACTTCGGAACGGCAAAGGGAAACGGCGGAAATTGCTAAGAAATGCAGCGCCGTTTTGGTAATAGGCGATAAAAAAAGCTCGAATACAAATAAGCTTTTTGAAATAGCCGGGAAATATTGCCGAAAGGTTTTTTTTATAAGCGGAATATCCGACTTGAATAAGGTCGATAAAGATATATTTAACATGGGAATTGTAACAGGCGCATCAACTTCGGACGAGTTGATTATGGAGGTAATTTTTACAATGAGTGACACTCGGCAAAGCGGCGAAACAGAGGCAACAAACGTCGCGGCGGATTCGAATATTGAATCCGTGGTTTTAAACAAAACGGAAGAGAATACGGCGGAAAAAATATCGGCGGTTGCCGATAAAAAAACATCGGTAAAAACCGCAAACGACGCGGGCAGCGAAGCCGAATCAAAGGCTCAAGCGGCGGTTAAAAAAGCGTTAGCGGCGGAGAAAAAAGCCGCGCTTGCGGAGAAGAAAGCGGAAGAGGCGGAGAAAAAGGCGCGAGAAGCCGAATTAAAAGCACTCGAAGCGGAGAAAAAAGCCGAGGAAGCGGAAAAGAAAACCGACATTAGCGAAATAAAAGCAAAGATAGCCGCGGAAAAGAAAGCCGCGGTGCAAAAAGTTGCGGAAGCTATTGCGCCGGTTGCCGAGGAGAGCGCTCCGATAGCGAAAAGCGAAGAGAAGCCGCCGCGGGCAACCGTAAAAAAGGTTCAGGAAGAGAATCTTACAATGGCGGACGTTATGTCGTCCAAGAATAGCGGTTTTACTACCTATAAAGCCGGCAAAAAAGTCACGGCAATCGTCATCAACTCCAACGAGAACGGCGTCAATGTCGCTATAGGCGGAAAAAAAGACGGTTTTATCGATAAGAGCGAGATGAATCTTGACGGAAGTTACGATCCGTCCGCTTACAAAAAAGGCGATATAATCGACGCGGTCATAATTGAAAATCCCAATAAAGACGCGACATATATAAATCTTTCTAAGAAAAAAATAGACGAATCAAAAGAAAATGACAGAGTTTGCGCGGAGATACTCAACGGGGTGGAATTTGAGCTTGTTTGCGACAAGGTTGTAAAGAGCGGAATTACCGGCAGATACGGTTCTTATACGGTCTTTGTACCGGCGTCGCAGATACAATTCGGATACGTAAAAAATCTTGAGGAATATCTCGGTAAAAAGTTGAGATTACAAGTTCTTCCTCCAAAAGAAAAAGAAGTTCAGGGCGGCGAAGCTTCGGCGGAAAGCACGGCGAAGCCGAGAAGCGGAAAGTTTATAGTCGCCTCTCAAAGGGTCATCCTTGAAAAGGAAAAGCGGGAGAGAGAAGACGAATTTTGGAATTTTATGCGCGTTGGCGAAGTGGTTAACGGCAAGGTAAAGCGTTTTGTAACTTTTGGCGCTTTTGTCGAAGTCAATGGATTTGATTGCCTTGTTCATATTTCCGATATTTCGTGGAGCAGGGGCGCCGATCCGGCAAAAGTCTTTGAACTTAACGGAAATTATGATTTTATAGTATTGAAGGTTGACAGAGAAAATGGAAAGGTATCCTTGGGATACAAACAGCTTCAGAGAAAACCTTACGATATGGCGTCCGAAAAATATCCCGTCGGCTCGATAGTTACGGGAACCGTCGAAAGAATAAAGGATTTCGGCGCGTTCGTGTCGCTTGACGACGGCGTGGACGGACTCGTACATGTTTCACAGATTTCGCATAATTGGATAAAGAATGCGAACGAGGCTCTAAAGGTGGGAGATCAAATAACCGCAAAGGTCATGAGTTTTGAAGACAACAAAATCACGTTAAGCATAAAAGAGCTTCTTGAAAAGCCAGAGTATCTATACGAAAATCGTGAAGATTTCGGCGGCGAGGACAATTCCGAATCACGCGAAAAGAGATTTAAAAAGAGGGAAGCGGGCAAACGCGAATTTAAAAATGACGGTTCGCCGGAAAAACCGCATAGCGTGACTCCCTATTCGTCCGAAAAGCCCAAAAGAGACAGACGTCAAAAGACCGACGAAGGCTTTGAGCAAAGCGAATGGGTTTCCACGTCGGCGACAACGTCGCTCGGAGATTTGTTTAAGAATATTAAGCTTGACTCTCAAGAAGAATAAAAAAAACAAAAACTTCTTTCAAATGCGGAAAGAAGTTTTTTTTTTTGCCGTAAAACGGTGTTGTATGCCTAAAACCTAAAAAATAAATCCCGCCTTTGCCGTCCGCGATACATTAGTAACCCGCCTTTACAGCAGGATGGTTGTGCTGCTTCGGCGTTTCGGTTTCCGACTACAATTCCGTTAGGTGTCGGCTTGCACAGCGCCGATAGACCCGCATTCCCTTTCAT
Organism: Clostridiales bacterium; assembly: GCA_031273965.1. Taxonomy (GTDB): domain Bacteria; phylum Bacillota; class Clostridia; order Christensenellales; family JAISNN01; genus JAISNN01. The sequence continues at coordinate 9,489 of JAISQX010000050.1, read as the reverse complement.
TTATTGTGGGTTTAAATGAATATCGCATAACGAACAACGCAGGATATAATTTGTTTTGCATAAAGAGTCATTTGTCAATGATTTTATATGCATCGGTAGTTTACGTTACTATTATATCACATATTTTTGATTTTATCAATGGAAATTTATCAAGTCGTTAAAAAGCGTAATTTTAAAATTACGTTTCCGCTATCCGCCCGATGCGCTATCCGTGCGTAAGACCTCTTCTCAAAATCGGCTTTTTCGCCGGTTTTTCTTTTTTTGCGACTATTATCGAGCTTATATCGGCGAGATCAAAACACCATATAAAGAGAGCGTACAATATTACGGCAAAAATCATATTGATTATCGTCGCTGTAATATCGGTAAAGCGAAGCGCGATAATGTCGCGCGTTTGGGTCGCGATAAAGCTGCATGGTCCGCAAAAAGCCAATACCAAGACGATTGGTTTTAAAAAACTTAGCTTCATGCCCGTTCTTTTCTTTAGCAACATGATATTCAAAACGCCGGTAATGATATAGCATGCTCCCGTACCTAAGGCGACGGCGTATATGCCTATATACTTAGGCAAAACGATTATCAAAACAATCATAACTACCGTGCCCGCAATAAAATTTATAAATGATTTACTCTCATCGCCTATGGAGTTTAGCACCGTGGAACTTATTTGGTTTATTCCTATCGGTATCATTAAAAGAGAGGCGTATTGGAGGTATAGACCCGCGGCGGCATCGTTATAAAGTATCTGACCGATTTCCTTTCCAAACGGCAGATACAAGGATAAAAAAAGTCCCGATATAATTATGGAAGCCGACAGCGATTTATTGATTTTTTCGCTTAAAAGCTTATAATTTTTGTTTGAGGAGTCGGACGCGAGTTCGGGGATAAGCACTACCGCGATAGAGCCTATTACCGCGAGCGGCGCAAGCAAAAGCGGAATAGCCATACCCGAAACTCTGCCGTATTCCGCGGTGGCTTCTCCCGTACTCATACCGGCGGCGACAAGGCGAGCCGGTATAATTACCGCGGACAAAGAACCGATGATATTCCCAAAAACACGCATTGCGGTAATGGGCGCAGAGCTTTTTAATGTGTTTTTTATGTGACGCGGTCTAACGAGCTTACCTCCCTTAACGAGGTAAAGAGCAAAGAGCATTATGGCGGAAACGGCGTCGGATATGAAGAACGCGGCGGCTATACCGTTGGCGCCGCTCATGGAAAAAAACATGCCGCCTGCCAAAAGTACAGAAAAAATTATTCTGAAAATTTCCTCCGAAAGTTCCGTAACGCCAAAGATAAGAAATTTTTTTTTGCCCCAGAACCAACCGCGGATTATGCAGTAAATAGTGGTGGAAAAAAGCGCGGGAAGCATGATTTTAAATATGGGAACGACGCGTTTATCCGTAAATAAGAGATCGAATATTCCGGGAAAAATAAAGAAAGCAAGGATAACCGACAGGCAAATTAAAAGCCCCAAAAGCATTGCCGACGATATCGTCGAAAATTCTTCTCCGTCGTTCTTGCCGTTGAACTCGGCTATTTTTCGCGATACGACCAGAGGCAAACCCGACGCAGACAGAGAGGCGAAGAGAAAAAATACAGATATGCCTATTTGATAAAGCCCTACGGCTTCCGCGCCGTATGCGCGTGATAGATATATTTTAAAGATAAAAGAGAGTACTCTCGTTATCACGGATATAATGCTGACCAGCGCTACCGCCTTGAATAACGTATGTGTTTTTGATTGCCTCAACGTCTTATATTTTCCGTTTGTATCCATCATGGAATAGTTTATGCCGAGCGTCTATATATTAGTATTATTACTTGACCGACGCCTGACTCGCGTTCCGTCGCGTTAAAATGCTTGATTTATTGAAGCGATAATAAAACTTACGGAGAGGGATTTTATGGAATACATAGTGTATCGCGTTGAAGAAGGAGAAAGTATGGAGAGTATAGCGCGCGATTTTAATTATCCCGCGGCGTTTATCTCAAAGGATAACGGAATATCCGACGGAGAGGTCTTTTGCGGCATGCGATTGCTTATAGCAAAAAACCCCGGAAGGATATATTATGCCGAACCTTTTGACACGCTGGAATCGATAGCAAAGAAGTTTAATACTACAAAGGAAACTCTCGGCGAACTTAACGAAGGCTTGAAAGATGTTTTTTTTGGGCAGGTGATTTTTTGTCCCGTCGGATAGAGCTTCCTAACAGACGGCAGACGAAACCGAGGTATGATATGTAAAAGCACTTCGATTTTATTAAAAGGATTCATAAACAGGATTCGCGCCGGAGCGTATCGCCATGCGCGATAAAAACTTTCAAAAGAAAACGCATAAATTTTTGTCAAAGATATTGTAATCGGGGAAGATTTATGTTAAAATATAATTGCTTAAATAAAGAGCCGAGGTAACGCGTGTTAAATGGAGCGTTACGTGCCCGGATAAGGGCGGGGTGAATTTATAACTAAAGCGTATATATTATTTTATGGAGGGCGTTTATGCTAAAATTAATTGTAGGATCCAAAGGCTCGGGAAAGACAAAAAGAATTATCGACTTGGCAAATTCCATCGACACGGAACAGAATGACGTCGTTTTTATCACCGATACAAACAGGTATGTCTATGATATCAAGCACGGCGTGAGGTTTGTAAATAGCGCCGATTACGACGTAATAAAGTGCAGCGACACTTTATTGGGATTTATAGGCGGGTTGTTTGCCGGAAATAACGATTTGAAAGATATTTTTATCGACGGAATAGCGCGCATAACAAAAAAAGAGGTGGCGGGGCTTTTGCCGTTTTTTAAAAAACTTGAGGAAATAGCGAGTAAAAAAGACGCCGCGATTGTTTGTACGATAAGCATGGATGAAAGCGTCTTGCCGAGCGATCTGGAGAAATACAAAATATAACGGCGGCACAAAACATAAAAAGTTTGTTTATGACAAATCGGCTTTGAGATATTTACTTTTTGTATGTTCTTTTAAAGGTTTTGAGTACCGTGTCGGCTTTTATTCAATGTCGGGGCGGTACTCTGCCGTTATTACTTTGAGGTTGCGGAATAATTAACCGCAACCTTGTTGCTTGATTTTTTGCGGCATCATTTTGGTTAAATTCTGTCTTTTGCGCCTTTTAACGCAGCTCTGCTACGCCCTAAGGCGCAAAAAGGTCAAAATTTATCTCAAAAGTCCGCTCGCAAAAATCTCAAATTAATTATTCCGCAGCCTCTTTGGGAATAAATAAAGAAAAATAAGAAAAGAATTGACAAACGGATAAAATGTATAGTAAAATATAAACGACAAAGGAAATAGAATATCAATGGGGAAAACGTGAGAAGAAAATAAAAGAGCAACAAAGGGAACGGAGGGAGTATGAAGGGAAAGATAGGACGTGCGGTATTGGTTACACTGATAGTGAGCACGTTATTTTTATTTATGGCTGCAAGCGTAAAGAATGATGGAGGCGAGAGCACGAGCGGAAGCGAAACTATAGAGATAGTTATGCAGTTCAAGACGGAAAATGGCGCGATAAAAGAAGTAATATTGACGGAGGGTGAGGAAATTGTCTTTCCGGAAGCGCCGGAAAGAGAGGGGTATAGATTTGGAGGTTGGAAATACATAGGAACGGAAAATGAGCAACAAGAGCAAGACGTTCATGAGACAAGGGTAGTCTTAAAATTTGAGGCAATCTGGAGCGAAAGTGTTGATTTGGAGCCGGATGACATCGAAGATCCTGACGACAACGTGGAGCCGGATCCGGACGAAAACGGAGAACCCGCCCCGGACGACAACGGAGAACCCGACCCGGACGATAATGGAGAGCCCGACCCGGACGAAAACGGGGAACCCGACCCGGACGATAACGGAGAGTCGGATCCCGACGATAATGGGGAACCCGACCCCGACGATAATGGTGAACCCGACCCCGACGATAATGGGGAGCCGGATCCCGACGATAACGGCGATCCCGACCCGGACGATAACGGCGATCCCGACCCGGACGATAACGGAGAGCCGGATCCCGACGATAATGGAGAACCCGATCCGGACGATAACGGAGAGCCCGACCCGGACGATAACGGAGAACACGACCCCGACGATAATGGGGAGCCGGATCCCGACGAAAACGGAGAGCCGGATCCCGACGATAATGGGGAGCCGGATCCCGACGATAACGGAGAGCCGGATCCCGACGATAACGGGGAACCCGATCCCGACGATAATGAGGAACCCGATCCCGACGACAACGAGGAACCCGATCCCGGTGAAAATGAATACAGCGAGGGATTAGAGTTTAATGCAATAGGCGGCGGGTACGAGGTGTCGGCGGAAGGAAGCGCAAGCGGCGATATAATTATACCGGAGCAATATAACGGAAAAGCGGTTATAAAGATAGCCAACGGAGGATTCTCCGGTAGAAGCGATATAACGGCGGTATCCATACCCGGCGGAGTGACGATAATTGGAGAAAGCGCGTTTAGCGGATGCATAAATCTCATAACGGTAAATATAGCCGAAGGAGTGGCGATAATTGGAGAAAGCGCGTTTAGCGGGTGTATTAATCTTAGAACGGTAAATATAGCCGAAGGATTAACCGTAATAGGCGGGAGCGCATTTAACGGGTGCTCTAATCTTGAAACGATAAATATTCCCGAAACACTACAAAGCATAGGGTATTCCGCGTTTGCGGAGTGTACCAGTATAATGAAATTTGTAATACCCGAAAGCGTAACGGAAGTGGGATATGCGGCGTTCAACGGATTCGAAAACTATCAGACAATCCAATTAGAAGGGAGATATGGAAGCTGGTCGTTACCGGACAGTTGGGATCCGTATTGGAATATGGGAAGTAACGCTACATATGAATGGGAGTCATGGGAATAAAGCCGAAAGAAAATGGCGGTCACAATTTATGTTTTTATGGTCAAAAACGAGTCCGGCGGAAAGTCGGAGCCGATAAACGGAATATTACGATTACGGCGGTTCAACAAGGAGGAAAGTTATGGCAAGATCAAAACGGTTTAACAAAAAATTAGCGATAGTCGCAAGCATTATCGCGGGTGTGTTATTTATCAGTGCCGCGATAAGCGGATATGCGTTTTTATGGGGAAACGTAATGATAGAGTTCTATAACGAGGACGGTTCTCTGTTTTCCGTTCAAGCGGTGAAGCCCCTTGATAAGGTCGAAGCCGTGCATTTGGCAAGCACGGAGGACAAAGTCTTTCTCGGGTGGTTTGAGGACGCTGACGATTGGGATACATATTTTTTGTTCGGGGAGCAGGCGTGGAAAAGACCGTGGAGGAGCGTAAAGCTGTATCCAAAATTTGCGACGCCGGGAGAGGACGTCTTGCCCGCGGAGCAGCAAGCGCTTTATGACGAATTGGTGACGCAATTCGGGACGGTTCCGGAGATTTCAATTACTACCGAATCCGACCCGAATATACAAAAACCGCTATATGCGAAAGGAACGCTTAGTTTGGATTGCACCGCCGATGAGTTCGATTTGTCAAACGTAAAAATGGAAATGCGGTTGAGAGGAAGAAATTCTCTTTCGCTTCCAAAAAAGTCCTATAAAATCAAGTTTGACAAAAAAAATACCTCCGTATTCGGGCAATCTGGCAACAAAAATTGGGCGTTAGTCGCTAATTATATAGATATTTCTAACATGAGAAATTATTTGGCGTATACCTTTGCGAGCACGCTTAGCTTTGAATTTTCACCGAATTGTTATTTTGTAAACCTAACCTTAAACGGCGAGTCGCAAGGGCTGTATTTGTTGGTTGAGAGCATAGAAGCAAGCCCCGTTCGCGTTGATTTGCAAGAAAATCCCACGGCGGAGGACTTTGATACGGGATTTATATTAGAGGAAATACACTTCATTACCGAGCCGAACTTTGTGGAAAATCTGGACTACATTGATATCAACGGGCATATTTATGAGATTCAATATCCAAAAATCGACGATGACGATATCGCTCCGGAAAATTACGGCAGGATTATTACATATATAAAGAATTGTGTTTCAGGCATAAACGACGTTATTGAAAGTAAGGATTTTAATCGATTTAGCGAACTGTGCGACGTCGACAGCTTTGTGGACTTTATGGTCGTGCAGGAGTTGTTCAAAAACTTAGACGCATACGCCGCGAGCTTCTATTTTTATAAGAAGCCCGGCGGTAAGTTGACGATGGGACCGGTATGGGATTTTGACCGTTCGGTCGGCGTGGATATTGCGGAGAATTTATACTATGCGGACGGGATATACGCCGAATACCGTGACGGTCTTCAAAAAAAGACGGGCAGTTGGTTTTATTCATTATGGAATACGCCCGAGTTTAAGACGTTATTTAAACAACGCGTCATTGGGCTTTATGAAACGGAAATGCAGTTTATAATCAATCTCGTAGAACCGACTATGTTTTACATATACGATTCGGCGCAGGCGAACTTCGGGATTTGGGATATAGAAACCGCCTTGCGGGGAGACGAGCGGCACACGCTAAAAGACCTAACCGAATTTGGCGAGCAATGCGGATTCGTCAAGTATTTTTTGACGGCGCGGGCGAAGTGGTTGTATGATTATTGCAGAGAATAATAATCTGTTTCGAAGAAATGAAAAAAAGAAAATAACCTTTCGGTTGAATAAGCCACGCGGCTTAAACACGGAATGCTTGAAAACAGGTCTTAACTAAAATTAGAGTTACACGGCGTTGAATTGAGGAGCAAGAGTATTATGGAATATGTTACTTTGAACAACGGCGTAAAAATGCCGATAATAGGTTACGGAGTGTTTCAAATACCCGACCACGCCGAATGCGAGCGGTGCGTTTTGGACGCTGTCGAAGTCGGCTATCGTCATATAGACACGGCGCAAAGCTACCGCAATGAGGAAGCCGTCGGCAACGCTATAGTAAAATGCGGCGTGCCGAGAAGCGAGCTGTTCATAACGACAAAAATATGGATAGACAACTACGGCTTCAAAAACGCTGCGGCGGCAATCGACCGTTCGCTTAAAAAGCTAAAGACCGACTATGCCGATTTATTTATACTTCATCAGCCGTTTGGCGATTATTACGGCGCATACCGCGCGTTAGAGGCGGCGTATAAGGCGGGAAAGGCTCGCGCAATCGGTGTAAGCAACTTTTACCCCGATAGATTTGTGGACATAGCGCTTTTCAACGAGGTAAAGCCGCATGTCAATCAAATTGAAACGCACGCATTTTTACAACAAAAAAAAGCGCGAGACGTCGCCAAAAAGTACGGCTGCCAAATAGAGGCGTGGGCGCCGTTTGCCGAGGGGAAAAACGGCTTTTTTACAAACGAAACCTTGACGGCAGTCGGCAAAAAATACGGTAAAACCGCCGCGCAAATTGCGCTTCGTTTCTTTATACAAGAGGACGTGGTCGTCATTCCAAAAACAACGCACAGGGAAAGAATGATAGAAAACATAGATGTTTTCGATTTTACGATAAGCGCGGACGATATGAAAGCCATAGGGTTACTCGACAAAAACGAGAGCCTGTTCTTCCGTCACGACACGTCCGAAGCGGTGGAGATGTTTTATTCGTGGATAGCGCAAAGGGGTAAAATCTAAAGCGGGTTTTGCCTAAATGCCGCGAGGAACTCTTTCAAGTGGGCATAAAGCCCGAAAATATAGTCGACTTCGATTGCGATAGATCAATATCTTTTGATAAAATAAAAGAAAACGACGTTCTCTATTTTGCGGGCGGCTCTGCGCTATATTTATATGAAAGAATATGCGCCGTCGGCTTTGATAGGACTATTAAAGTCGCGCTTAATAACGACAACGGGCGGCAGGACGTAATAGCCTTGTGTTTTTCACTTTATAAGGCGGTCTTGTCGTTGACTTTTGGGGCGTGATTTAGTATAATAAAGGAAAAGGAACAGGAGGGAAATATGAAAGAAAACGACATAAAACCAAGCGGAAGCGGAGCCGAAAATAAAATTGAAAACCATGACAAACAAAACACAATAAAAACGATTATTTTTATAACGGTTCTTTTTGCGGCTGTGGTCGCTTTGACATTTATTTTTAGATTTGCGGGCTTGATAAAAAGCATACCGCTAAAAATCACGGTAATATATATTATTTACGTAGCGATGATAGCTCTTGTATTCATTGTTTGTAGAATTGAAAAAAAACGAGTCAGAGATTTAGGGTTTTCTAAAGAGAAGCTATGTTATCAAATTCTTATTGGGATAGGCATAGCGGTGGGTTTAAGTTTGCTTGTCGGAGTGTTGCCGATATTGATAGGCGGGAGCGGCGCGTCTTTAGTCGGAGAAAAGCAAACGGGCGCGGTGAGTATAGTTTATTCAATAGTAACCGCTTTAATTTTTATAGGTACGTTGGAGGAGTTGATTTTTAGGGGCTATATGCAGACAAGGATAAACGCCTTAACAAAGCATAAGTTTATCGGCGTTTTGATAGCGGCGGCATTGTTCGGGCTATGGCATATTATAAATGGCTCGTGGATACAAGTTGCGTTTGCTTTTTTGATAGGTTGCGTATTTGGTTTTTGCAGAGCATACCTAAAAAATTGCAGTTTGCTGTCGGTTATTATAGCGCATGGCTTGTACGACGCTTTACTTGTGCTAATAGGAATTATACTGTTATGAAGAATAAGTCAACGGCGGCGGGCACGTCAAAATAGCGCCTTGCCGCTTTTTTTTTACCCGATAAAGGAATCTTTGAGAGCGCTTGAAAAAACTTTGATTTTTTCGGTCGCGCCGCGGCATACGGAAATCGCTATATTAAGGAATGCGGCGGAATAAAAACCTTGCCGCTTTTTTGCTATGTAGGGCGGTTTCATTGACTTTTAGGGCGGGAGTTGATAATATAAAAATATGAATATATACGATTATCAAAGGCTCGTAGGCAAGATAGAGGATGTCCCCGAGTTAAGAAACGAGTTTATAAAAATTTTTGATGTCAAAACAAAACATGATATGGCGCGTTGGGGCTTGCTTTACGCTGAACATATTTTAGAAATTACCGGACTTGAACCTTGTGACGAAGTACGGCATATGTTTGAGGCAGTACAGCGTTGGATTGACGGAAAAGCAAATTACCGTGAGTCACGAAACATAGCTTTTTATAGTTTTAATAAAGATGCACACGGGCAAACTGAGCTTATTAAGAAAAAATTTTATAAAACAATGGCGCAGATTACTTGTATACCGCACGTTAAAGCACACGCATTATGGGCAACCGATATGGCTATTACGCTAATAAACCAAATGCACCCGCATGACTTAGCGGCGGTACAAAAAGAGCGCGAAAATCAAATAGAAAAATTAAAATATATAAAAGCAAATAACAGAGAGGACGTCAGTAGCAACCTTGCCGTCCGTTTTGGTGCGGATAAGAGGAGTTATTCTTTAATAAAAACTACGCGTTTTAGCGCCATTTTTTAAATAAAAACGCCGTTTTCATCGTATAAAAACACACTTTAACATCGTTTTTTATT
>JAISQX010000195.1 GCA_031273965.1 Clostridiales bacterium | reverse complement strand
CGTAGCGTCTTTTTCGACGGCTACAAGATCGGGTACCCCGCGCCCTTCCACGAATTGTGAACGCACCGTGTGCCCCGGCCCTTTGGGAGCTATCATTATGACGTTTACGTCGTCCGGAGGCACAATCTGCTTGTAATGAATGTTAAATCCATGAGCAAAAGCCAACGTTTTACCGGTCGTCAAGCCGTCTTTTATATCCTTTTCGTACAAATCCCTTTGCTTTTCGTCGTTGACGAGTATCATAATAATATCGGCTTTTTTTGCCGCCAAAGCCGCGTTGTAGACCTCAAATCCCGCGGCTAACGCCTTTTCCTTGGATTTTGAACCCTCATAAAGCCCGATAATAACTTTTACGCCGCTGTCCTTGAGATTAAGCGCGTGCGCGTGCCCCTGACTGCCATAACCTATAATCGCTACGGTTTTCCCGTTTAGCTTGGATATATCGCAATCCTTTTCATAAAATAATTTTGCCATATAACGTCTCCTTAAAACTTTTTATTTATTTCATTTTATAGCCGGCATGAGCCAGCTGATTCAACAACCTGTTTGCGTGTTCTTTTCCGCTTACCTCGCATGTGATATGTAATATTACTTCGTTTAAATGTAATTCCGCGCTGGTTCTGTCGTATCGTACGGAAACTATATTGGCGTTTTCGCCGCCGATTATGCCGGAAATCTTTGAAAGTCCGCCCGGTATATCTCTCATTATTACGGACAAATTTAATTCCCTTTCTCGCCCGATAAGACCTTTTTCTATGATTTTGTGAATGAATCCCACATCTATATTGCCGCCCGAAAGCAAGCATACGGCATTCCGCCCGGAAATATCGTATTTTCCGCTCAACACCGCCGCAAGCGCCGCCGCGCCCGCCGGTTCGACAATTTGTTTTGTCCGCTCTATAAGCTCTATTATAGTCGAGGCTATTTCCTCGTCTGTGACCGTAAGCATACCGTCGACATAATCCTTTATAATCGAAAAAGTCAGTCCTCCCGGCTTTTTGACGGCGATGCCGTCGGCTATCGTAAAAATAGAATCAAGAGCTACGCGCTTTCCCAGAGCGAAAGACTGACAAATCGCGTCGGCTTTTTCCGCTTGCACGCCTATGATTTTTACAGAGGGCTTTAAGCTCTTAACGGTCTTGGCAATTCCTGCAAGCAATCCGCCTCCGCCGGCCGGCACAAAAATCACGTCGGCGTCTTCAAGCTCGTTGACTATCTCAAGTCCGACCGTCGCTTGTCCGGCTATTACGTCGACGTCGTCGAACGGCTCTATAAATATCGCGCCAGTTTCATTCCGAATTTCGACGGCTTTCGCATGGGCGTCGTCATAACAATCGCCGAAAAGTATAACCTCGGCGCCATAATGTTCCGTCGCGGAAACCTTCGCTATCGGCGTGCTCCTCGGCATAACTATCGTCGCTTTTATACCGTTTTCCCTCGCCGCAAAAGCCACGCCTTGAGCGTGGTTCCCCGCGCTTGACGCTATCACGTCGGACGTTGCTCCGCTTTGCTTGATTTTTGTGATTTTGTTATATGCGCCTCTGACCTTAAAAGAACCCGTCAACTGTCTATGTTCGCATTTCAAATAGACGGTTCCGCCAGTCACATCGGAGAAACGCTTAGATTTTTCCAACGGTATATCGTGAATTATCTTGGACAATCTTTTTTTTGCCTGAAACACGTCGGCTATCTGCATTTTAAACTCCTTTCGCTCCGCGCAGCATTGCCGTAACTCCGGTTCTTGAAACCTCCAATATGCCGAACCCTTTCATATACTGCAAAAACGCGTTAAGCTTATCCTCTTGTCCGGTTATCTCCACGATAACAGACTCCGGCGCCATATCGACGACTTTTCCGCGAAATACGTTGATTGCTTCGATGACGTGAGCGGAATCGGCGCCGTCGCCGTTGTGCTTGACCTTGACAAGCATTAATTCACGCATTACCGCGGGCTTTTCCATTACGGTTTCCACCTCTATTATATCGACAAGTTTTTTTAGCTGCTCCCTTATTTGGTCGATGAGTTCGTCGTCGCATTCGACTATTACGGTCATTCTAGACGTGCCCTCCACATTGGTCTTTCCCACGCTCAAGTTATCAATATTATAGGCGCGCTTGGCAAAAAGCCCCGAAATCCTCGTCAAAACTCCGTGCTTATTAGCCACAAGCAGAATTATCGTATATTTTTTTATCATAAACTACGCTCCTTCGCGTTGATTTTAATTCATCATTTCAATATTATGTCGTCTATCGTTCCGTTCGGCGGTATCATAGGAAAGACGTTTTCGTCGCTGTCGATAATACAGCGTATAAGACACGGCGTTTGAAGCTTTTTTGCCTTATTCAACGCCGCGAGTAATTCTTCTTTGTTAGACGCGCAAAAACCTTTCGCGCCGAAAGCTTCGGCAAGCTTGACATAATCGGTTTTTCTGTTTAAAGTAGTTTGAGAATACCGACGCGCGTAAAACATTTTCTGCCATTGTCTGACCATTCCGAGAGCGTTGTTGTCAAAAAGTATTATCGTAAGCGGAATATTATGCGACACCGCCGTCGCAAGCTCATTCAAATTCATGTGAAAGCTACCGTCGCTGGTAAAGAGCAAAGCCCTTTTCCCGGAACCTATCGCCGCGCCTATCGCCGCGCCCATGCCGTAACCCATCGTTCCCAATCCGCCGCTCGTCATGAAGCTTCGCGGTTTTTCGAAGCCGTAATATTGCGCCGTCCACATTTGATGCTGACCGACGTCCGTCGCGACTACCGCATCGGCTCCGAATACGCTCTTCGCCGATTCTATAACGAATTTAGGCGGCAAAGATTTATCGGAATGCTCGATATTATTCTCCGGAATAGCCTTTAGACTTTTAACGTAATCCAACCACTTTTTATTGTTTATCCCGTCCAATCCGCCAGATTTTATAAGCTCGGAAAGTATTTTTTTGACGTCGCCTATCACGTATGCGTCCGCGCGTATGTTTTTATTGATTTCCGCCCGGTCGATATCGAATTGTAAGACCTTTCGCCCCTCGCCCAAAAATTTTTGTTTATTACCGGTCGCGCGATCGGAAAAGCGCGTGCCTATGGCAATCAAAAGGTCGCATTCGGCAACGGCTTTTGAAGCGGCGTATTTACCGTGCATTCCCGCCATGCCCAAAAAACCGTCATGATAATAAGGCTCGGCGGTAAGCCCCATAAGGCTAGCGGTTATGGGCGCGTCTATCACCTTTGCAAACTTTGAAAGCTCTTCCGACGCTTCCGATATGATAACGCCGCCTCCCGCATATATACAGGGTCTCTTCGCGTTCTTTATCAGTTTTATCGCCTCTTTCAAATCCAAGACCGCGTTGTCCGCGCCCGGCAAGTCAAAGCTCACGGCGCCGTCGTATTCGACCGAGCTTCTTTGAACGTCCTTCGGAACGTCTATCAAAACCGGACCGGGTCTGCCGCCGGACGCTATCCGAAAGGCTTCGCGTATTGTGCGCTGAAGGTCGCGGACGTCGTTTACTATATAATTATGCTTTGTTACGGGCATGGTAATACCGACGATATTGACCTCTTGAAAGCTGTCGCGTCCTATAAAATCCGTGGCGACGTTTCCCGTTATAGCGACAAGCGGAACACTGTCGAGATACGCCGTCGAAATCCCGGTAACGAGGTTTGTCGCGCCCGGACCGGAAGTTGCTATAACGACTCCGGTTTTTCCCGTCGCGCGCGCATATCCGTCCGCGGCATGCGCCGCGCCCTGCTCGTGCGCCGTGATGTAATGAGTTATCCGGTCTTTCGCCAAATACAACTCGTCATAAATATCCAATACGCTCCCGCCGGGATATCCGAATATCTTATCCGCTCCCGCGCGTATCAGCTCCTCGACAATAATTCCGGCTCCGGTTAATTTATCGCTCAAAATCTTTTACTCCCTTTTTTATTAACTTTTTTTTAAGAACCGCCGACATGCCAACCGCCGATTCCCTTAAAAAAAGACCCGGCGCATTTGCAACCGAGTCTTTGTAACTTTTTAAGTTCAAGCTATTGCAAAGCCAAAAAATCCTTACCGAATCTAATCCCGACAAGAATAACGACGACTATGCTAATAACGATTAAAGACAAACTAAACATATCTTTCCTTCCAACTTTTTTATATTTTAACAAAAAACATACCTATTGTCAAACGAAATACGCGGATATAGCAAAAATAGTTTGCATTTTGATTGAATTTTTTTAATCAGTATCTATTCAATCCCAATATATAATCCGCGGACGCGTCTATGGCTTGGCAAAGCTTGGCAAAAACTTCCAGACTAGGCATCTTACTCGTCGTCTTGTACTGAGTTATCATTTCGGGACTTACTCCGACTCTTTTGGCTATTTCAACGGTCGTAAGCCCGCTTGTTCTTATTTCTTCCGTCAATCTCCGCTTTATACCCGTATCCCCCATGCTCGTCTCCCGTCTATTATTTGGCGCTATATTATCTTCCGCGCTTTCAAATCTAACTGAACCCAAATGATTTTGGGCTTTTTTCCGTCGTCCGCTCAAGTATTTTCAACGCTTAAAATCTAAAGCCGTAAGCAGAAAAACAAAGACGCTTGACTGTTAAAAGAGACAAAAAGCCTCCTATTCGGTCAATATAACATAACGCCGGACAAATATTGTATGATAATTATTCTAACTAATTGTTAGCACATACGCTTAATAACTAACCACTGCTTAGTTTAAAATACTCTTAAAAGAAAAAAATATGCAAAATAAGAAAGAAAAAAAGATTTTGCTCCGCTCGGAATACGCGGACGGCTCGTTCAATGTCGATAAAAACGAAAATTATCGCTAAAAGAAAATCAAACCGAACGCTCAAACGAGAGTATTCGGTTTGTAAAATACAAAAATCAGCCTTTACGCGGCGGAAAAATAATTCAATGACAAGATTTCCGCTCAACCTCTTTTCAAAAGTCCGAAAACTATATTCGGCGCGTTTTTAGAAATATCTCATAATAAACTAATACAAAAGCCTTCCGTTTCCGCTGTCTATCACCCTCAAGATATTTACCTCTTCGCCCGTTTCGGCGTCGATATAGACGAAGTATTGCGCGTCGTCGTATTCGCAATAAAACTCATAGCACAGTTTCTCGCCTTGTTCTATAGGTATAAGCGCAAGCCGCACATATTCTATAATCAATTTTTTTGACAGTCCGGCGGCGGCGGTCGCGGCGTTTATAGCCGGCGCGTCAAGAGTCCTGTCCGTATGATTTAAAAGATAATTCCCCGCTTCTATCCCCAAAATGTCGCCGTTGTCGCTTGCAACCTTTATCTTTATCAGGTCCGGATAATATATGACGCCGTCGTTTTCATATGCAAAATTTACATACGCTATGCCGTCGTAATTACTTACCCACACATCCTTCATGTTCTCAAAGCCCAAAAGTCCGATAAATTGCGCCGCGATACGCACGCAATCGTCATCCGAAAGATTCGTATCTGATACGGAGCGAAAAGTATTCATATTCAATATTTTTCCGCCTTTTTTTGTGACGGAAATATACGTTTCGTTTCCGCCGATGTTCGCGGAAAAATTATATACGGGAATAACTCCGTCCGCTTCGTTTAAAAGCTCCGTATTTACTATACCCTTACCGCCGAACAACGCGTTTAATATGCTTTTCGCTTCGTCCGCCGTAACGTCGGCGCCCGAAAGTCCTTTCGCCTCGTCTTTATTCGCGCCGTCGCTGAACGGGCCGTCGTATATCATTTGAGGATACTCGACGGTTTCGGAATTTAATCCGTCGAAAATGTCTCTTAAAAAAGCGTCCTTTTCCGAATAGCCGTTGATAAGTTTATATCCTTCGTCCATTTTGTTCTGCACCCGGGAAAGCTCAACGCCTAACATCCGAACCATTTCCTGTATCTCTTCCAATTTGTCCCTTTCTTCGTCCGTTAGCGCCTCACCTTTAGAGTTTTTTCGATACAAATATTCGGTATAATCGCCTATTTGATTGACAAATCTAATTATACGGCTTTCTCCGTCATTGCGTTGCAATAAGTGACTTAAATGACTTATGGATACCGCGCTTAGCTTATTTATCTCGTTGAGAAGGTTCTTTTGCGTCTTTAAGCCTGACGAAACAACGAGTTTTCCGAGTTTTCCCTCAATATCGTTTATTCCTTGAATAAGTTCGTAAAAGGACAACTCGTAGCTATTTTCCGTTTCCTGCATATAAGCGTTTCTGTCCTTCGTCACGGTTACGTTATAGATAACCATTCCTCCGATACCCAAAAGCAATACCGCCGATATGACGATCAAGAGATTGGTAGATTTTTTAGTATCGTAAATCTTCGTCTTTTTATTTTTTTTATCGCTCATCATTTTACCCCGCCTTTTATTTACCGTTTTTATATACAGAATTTATGTTGCCCTATAGTAAGACGCACTTCACGGCTAAAAATCCATTGACTTGTCGCCGTTCGGGGATTGTAATAGTAGATACACCCGTAAGTCGGGTCCCAGCCGTTTAAAGCGTCTTTTGCCGCGTTATATGAGTCTTGGTCCGGCACCAGATTTATCTGTCCGTCGTGCACGGCGGTAAACGCCCAAGGCTGATATATAACACCCGGTATGGTATTCGGAAACTGCGAACTTTTTACGCGGTTCAAGACGACGGCGGCGACCGCCACTTTTCCGGTATACGGCTCGCCTCGCGCCTCGGCATATACGCATTTTGCCAAAAGATCCAAATCGCTGCTTTTATATCCGCCCGAAGCCCCCGACGATAACGTAATTCCCATGGCCGCGGCGGTTTTTTGCCCGACAATACCGTCCGCCGTCAACTTATTTTTTTTCTGAAAAGACTTGACGGCAGCCGCCGTACCGGATCCGTAAATTCCGTCGATTGAGCCGCTGTAATATCCCCAGTTCTTTAACTTTTTTTGTACGCTCTTGACGTCTTCGCCCCTGCTGCCTTGTTTAAGCGCCGCCGCATACACGGCCTCTTCGCTTGACGCTCCCGCGTCCGTTCCCACGAATAAAACATCAGAAAAAACTACGGCGTACGCGCCTATAAGCGCAATTACGCAACATAATGCAAAAATTTTTATTCCTTTACTCATCTTAAATCTCCATTCTTGTTTTTTATGGACGCTTCAAAAATCTCATACGGAAACTTTGACGGTTTCTTTGAAAGACAATTAATATCTAAACGGATAAAGATAGTCAGTTTTTCATTTTTTTATAAAACCTTTCGATTATTTCAAGTATCTTCGAACGATACTTGAACAACCCGCTACCGTCGTCTTCCGCCGGTATAAAGCACAGCGGAGGAAAGGCTATACACCACCAATTATCGCCCGCGGCTTCGCCCAATTCAACGATGACCGCATTATAAACGCCGCTTTCCAAAACTATATCGCCGTATATCCTCGTCGGAAATTCCTCTTTTCGAACCGCGGCCTTTGCGTTGTAATAAAACCCGCCTTCCGTAAGAGTTTTTTTCGCGACATATTCGATTTCTTCGGCGCGCCCGCTTATTTTTTTCGCGGCGTCGTCCGCCGTTTGACAATCGGATAATATGGGAGTAAGATATTTTACCACTTCGTCTCTCACTCGGTATTTGACGCTTTGATCCTCGGCGGAATTGCTGTTGGCTCTTATGTGTATTCTCAAATACTCGGTTTTTTGAGCGGCGCCGTTTTCGGCGCGTCCGTTAAAAAAATTTACTCCGCCCACAATACTCAGAATGATTATAACCGCCAGAGCCGTTACGGTTATGTAATTTTTTTCGTGCATATTTTACCTCGCGAATTTTTTGTACCGCGGGGATTATTGCCTATTATGATTTTTTATATACGCGGCAAGCGCAAAAAAAAAATTTCAATTCGGCAGTATGTCATAAGAACATAAAAAAAGCCGCCTCGAAAAGAGGCGGCGAAAGTCGGAAGATTATGTTTCGAAATAAGGTTAATTATCAATTTACATAACTGAAGGAACCTTTGTAATAAGAATCGTCTTTTTCATATTTGGCGTACTTTACGTTCTGATAGACCTTTACGTAATCGACATAAAAAACATATTCGTTGTCGGGATCGAACGTGCCGATTTGTTGACCGTGCGGTCCCCATGCGTCGCCCTCGTCAAGCTCCACGGTCAAACGCAAGAATTGTTTAACTTTTGACACGCCGCCCGCGTTTGTCGTCCAAGTGGCGATTCCGTCGATATAAAAGACATAATAATCAGGGGTCCACTTTACTCCGAACGTATGAAAGCCGCCGTAAAGATTCGCGCCCGTATCAACCGGTTTTCCTTTTACTCCGCTTCTGGGCAAGCCGTATCCGTCCCAGAGAAGAGCGTGTCCCATTACGGACGGATTTTTTTGAAACGCGCTTTCATAGACGTCGATTTCCGTGCCGTCCTTTCCGCGATTGCCTAATTTTCTCTGGTTGGAAGATTGCAGCCAAAAAGCCGACCACGCGCCGGGTCCGTCGGGAAACTTAACGCGCGCCTCAAAATATCCGAACGCTTGCGCAAAGAGCAAATCGTCGCTCTTCCCCTTTGTGATATCCTCGTCCTGCGATGAATACGCGATTTTTCTCGTTTCTATCCCTCCGGTAAAACGCCCCGTAAGCGGACATATCCCATCGACGCAAACATGATTGTCCTGTTGCTCGGCGCGTATCTCAACCATACCGTCGCTAACTTTCACCATAGACGGACACCAATAGGACGAATTATATCCTATGTCGTCGCCTTGAACGTTTGTCTCCTTTCTCAAGCCGTGAGGCGACGTCGTCCAAATATCCGAGTTAAGCTCCGTACCCAAAAATTCATCCGTAAAAACCTCGTACCAGCCATCTTTGTCGGCGTTTTCCGCGCCCTTGCCCGCCGTTAAAAAATTCGGCAACGATTTGTCGGCCTTCGATTCGTCAAAATAGTACAACGATACTATGTATACGCCCAAAAGCGTCGCCAAAACCGCTCCCGCAATTAAACCGATTTTCTTTTTTTTCTTCATTATCATATACTCCGCCCATTTTAATTTTAAAAAACGCTTTATACCGTTTGTCATATTCTAACACAACGTTTCCCGTTTGTCAGCACCCAAAAAATTATTTGCGCCGCAACAAATTTTAGACAATCTTTCTTTTAGTCTATGACCTCTAATCCCTGAAGCCTTAGCCCATAGCAATCGAATTCGCCGTCGGGAAAGACGGTTATCACAGTGCCGCCGCGCTGCGTGACTTGCTTATAAATTCCGGGATAAGCCAAATAATCTATACTCATTCCGTAAGTTAAACGTATCGTTTTATCCCCCGAACCGCCGTTATATTCTATAGAAAAATTATTCAAATGATCATGTCCGGTAAAAACGCCTTTTGTACTCCCGAGTCTTAGCATGGTTTCAAATAATTCGTCATCGCCTATCCCGCTGTAAACCACGGCGCCGGATTCGCCCGCCGTACCGTACAAAAGCTTGACGTTTTCACTATTTCCTTTATCGGCGTACTCAAACCATGCGTCGCGCTGTTCGGTCAGCGGAATGTGGAAAAACGCGAGAGATTTAATCGTTTCCTCGGCTCCGTTAGCTCTGTTCAAAAAATCCAGACGGGTTATTTCTCTTTCGTACCAATCTATTTGATTTTGATGAATATTATCATAGTCTCTAAAAAACCCTTTTGCATAGGCGTGCGAATCAAACAGCACAAAAGCCTGCGTTATTATTCCGGAATTGTTTTTTACGTTTATTATCTGATTTCCGTACCCGTCGATATCTGCGGGACCGCTCTTATAAAGACAATGTTCAAGTCCGTCGTCCGAATAAAACTTGTCCAAATCTTTGCGGGAATAAAGACTGTAAAC
>JAISQX010000187.1 GCA_031273965.1 Clostridiales bacterium | reverse complement strand
CGGTCTTTCCTTTCCCCTCGTCCGACGCGCCGTATTCGATTCCTTTTTTGAATATTTCATCGAGAACATCTCTTACGAAAGGCATTCTTCTAAGCGTAAAATTTAAATAACCGCCGATTGTCTCTATTTTTTCGATAAATTCCGGGATTTCGACGATTGCGTTTTTTATGCCGTCGGCGATATCCTTTGGCGATTTTTTTAATGCCCTTGAAAACTTAAAGCACGGCAAGGAATAATCCCCGAACGCGCTCTCCGACGCAACGGTAACCGACGCGCGGATTTCATTTTCCGCTATTCCCTCGATTTTTATCAATTTTACGATTTCGCTTATATAATCCATGCTGTTATTATATCACAAAATAGACGTTTCGGCAATTATTCAATCGTACGGTTTATATATAAAAATGCCCGCTATAAACGATTGTGCCTTGGGGCGTATTGATAAAGTGTATTTAGATTTTTCGCCAATGCGTCCGATTTTGCGCCCGTCTTTTTTATATCGATTATTTTCGCCGTCTTATTACCGTAAAACGGAAATTTTGCGCATTTATTTTGCGCTACAATATACAATATTTATTGCCTTTTATGGCGGTAAGCGGGTGTGAAACATGAAAAACGCAAACAAAAAAATTTTTATATATTTAAAATATCCTTTATTCTTTGCGCTTTTTTTTACCCTTTTTCATGCAAAATCAGCGCTTGATTTTTCGCCGTTCGCCGTCGGAGCCTTTGCAGCGCTCGTGTATTGCCGCCAAAATATCGTCACCGTTACGCCGGTCTATATTTTGGCAAGCTTAACGGCGGATTTCACCGCCGCGTCGTTTTTGTTGGCTTCCGTTCCCGCCGTTCTCTTCTTTTGCCTTTATTTCATATTGTTCCGCTTAAAAAAGAAACCCGGTACGCTCTACATATGCGTAGCCGCCGCGATCGGTTGCTCTCCAATGTTCCTCTTTGCCGACGGCGAAGCGCAATTTGTCAACGCCGTTGTTACCCTGATTCTTTCCGTCTTTTCGACATACGCGTTTTCGGTTCTTTTTTCGGCGTTTCTCGTAAGGCGCGCGATATCCCCTTACCGCTTGACAACGGACGAAAAAGCCTCGTTGTGCCTGCTCGCCGCGGCGCTTTCACTCGGTATTATCGGTATAAAAAATTTCGGGCCTTTTTTATGGTATTTTACTTCGGTTTTTTTTATCGTGTCGGCTCTAAGGATATTCGGCGCAAAGGAAGCCCTAATACCAACCGTCGTTATGGGTTTAGGCTCGGTATTTTATAGCTTTGATACGACTAACGCGGCATATATCGTAATAATCGCCGCCGCCGCGATATCTCTTTCTCCGATTTCGGCTTACCTCAGCCCCATAGGCGCAATTATCGCTTATCTTTTGGTTTCGGTCGGCGAATTTTCGCCCGCGCGTCTCATAATAACGGCGGCTATTGCTCTGGGCGCCGCTTCCGCCACTCTCATTCCAAAAAAAGCTTTCGCTCCCTTTTTCGCTTTGAACGCGAAAAACGGCGGCGATAGTAAATTCCCTATCGCGCGTTCGCTCGTCAATAACAGCCGCGCCGCATACGCGCGCAAGCTTAACGGCTTGGAAAAAGCCTTTTATGAGATGACTTCGCTTTTGCTGTCGTTTGCGTCCTCCGAAAAAAAATCCGCCGACACGCCGCACATGCTTCTGGCGGCGCAATTCGGAGGCGTAGCCGACATATTCAAAAATCTGGCGGCGGATTTTTCCAATGAAATCTCTTTTGACGCAAGCGCGGAAAAAAACATTACGGAGGCTTTAGCCGAAAAAAACATAGTGTGCCGCGAGGCCGCCGTATACGGCGAAGGCGACGATATAAACGTTTTTGTCATCGTACGCGAACGCGACATGGCAAATCCCGCCCTTGCAAAAACTCTCTCCTCCGTAGTTAAACAAAAATTGACGCCGATATCCGTTGATATCCCTTACGAAGGCTTCGCCGCCGCCGAATACGGCGCCGCCAACCGCTTCGACGTCGTGTACGGCGAAGCATATCGCTCGCAAGAAAACGTAAGCGGCGACGTAAAGCTTGCAATGAGGATAAACGGCGACAAATTTATCGTCGCGCTGTCCGACGGCATGGGACACGGCAGCGCCGCCGAACGCGCAAGCGAAAACGCAATACGCCTTATAGAAAATTTTTACCGCGCGGGATTTACCGACGAAGCCTTGCTTTATCTCGTCAACCATGTACTCTGCAATACCAACAACGAGATTTTCGCTTCTCTCGACACGTGCATAATAGATCTAAAAAAGGGTTCGGCAGGTTTCATAAAAATGGGCGCTAACGACGGCTATATATGCCGTAAAAACGGAACCGAAATTATAGAGAGCAAGACGCCGCCGTTGGGCGTCTTTGACGAAGCCTTTCCCGTAATGACGGAAAAATTTCTTATGCCCGACGATTTTGTAATAATGGTAAGCGACGGAATCGGGGAAGCTTTTTATAACGATGGGCTCAAAGAGTTTATTTCCTCTTCTAAGACAAAAAATCCCCAAACCTTGGCGGATTCAATACTCTCAAAAGCCATGGAATACGGAGTGAAAGACGATCTTTCCGTGATAGTATTAAGAATTTTTAAAGCCCTTTAACTTAATTTCATAAGAATTGCGGAGCATTCTCCGCAAAAGCCTATTAACGCGATGTCTCAAACTATCAAGTCATACTTGTTTATAAACGTTATCCTTGCCGTCCCGCCCTCGCCGAACAACGCTATGCCGTTATCTTCCGCGCCGGCGTATATATTTCCCGTCATAACGCATTCGCCGTCGTTAAAAAAAACTTCCGCCGATGATACGTCCAAAAATATGCGCATTCTCAGTTTGCCGTCCTTGATTTTTGGCT
>JAISQX010000120.1 GCA_031273965.1 Clostridiales bacterium | reverse complement strand
GCCCTTATATATAGGTCTTGTATCGTCCGTTGCGGCGCAAAATATAACCTTTTCTAATATCGTCTTTAATTCGCCGCCTTTTATATCAAAACCGTTCTCGTCGGTCAAAAGCATAATCGGAGGGTATTCGTCGGAATTTAAGCATTGCAAAATCACCTTGTTCCCATAATATACGATATTCATATGGTTTGCGTTAACGTTAAATTCCAATGTCGTGTCTTCATTGAGTTTTTTTACGAAGTCGGCTATAAATCTTCCGGATATGACGGCTTCTCCCTCTATCTTTATATCGGCTTTTATGGTTTTTTGAATGGACAACTCAAGGTCGGACGCCAAAATCGTAAGCGTGTCGCCGAACGCCTTGAACATCATGCCGTCCATTATGGGAAGCTGTTTTTTTACGGGCAACGCCTTTGCCACCTTTATTACCGCATCCGCAAGTTCGGCGGATTCACAAAAAAATTTCATACTCTTTATCTCCGTTTTATTTTTTCTTTATCTCTTATTTTTATTTCCGTAATTTTTTATTCGTTACGGAGTAAGAATTTTTATTTTTGACGCTTTGATAATATCTATATTTATAATATTATTAATAATGATAATAATAATAAGCCTTGTGGATATGTGGAACGCTTTATAAAAAGAATCAAATGAATGTTTTTTTATACGATAGCAAATGGCTATATTGATTTTTTATAATACTATTATACAACAAATTGTTGTTTTTGTAAATACGCTAAATAAAATATTCAAAATTTTTTTATAAACGAACGAATGAAATTAAGATATTTTTATGTTAATAAGACGTGGGCTAAATGAAAAGCGTAAACAATAGCGCCGAAGTAATCAACAATCGGAGTTTGATAATATTATATATCGTGATTGTGATACGTAAAAAAATAAGAAAAATTATATCGGGCAGTATGTTATCAACATTTTTATCAACATTTTGATATGAGATTTTCACTTAAAAACAATAGCTCAATAGCATATAAAGAATTTAGGGGAAAATTTTATTAAAATCTCCCCCTAATAAAAAAATGGCTTATATAAAAAATTACTTTTTTAAGTTATCGACAAGCGCATATATTCTATCAAGGTCGTCGCGCGAAAAATAATCTATACAAATGCGTCCTTTTGCGTCGTTGCCTATTATCTTTACTTTTGTGCCGAAAACTCTTTTCATACCTACTACCATGTCCTTTAATTCTTTACTGCGCTTTTCTTTCGGAGCTTTTTCGTTAAAATCCGGAATAACGCCGCGCGTCGAGTATAATTTGACCCTGTTCTCTAAATCACGCACAGACATTTGAGTCGATACGACTGTATTCGCAAGCTTCTCTTGTATTTCTTTATTATCTATAACGACAAGAGCGCGCGCATGACCGGCGGAAAGCTTGTTTCCTCTGACGAGATCGACGACGGGAGCCGAAAGCGACAATAAACGCAAAAGGTTTGTGACGGACGGACGGCTTTTTCCTATTTTTTGGGAGAGTTCGTCCTGTGTCATCTTAAAAGTAGTCATAAGTTCTTTGATAGCCTCCGCCGCTTCTATCGGATTCAAATCTTCGCGTTGTAAGTTTTCTATAATCGCGATTTCTTTTATGTCTTGCGGGGTCAATTCGCGTATAATTGCCGGAACTTGTTTGAGGCCGGCTATTTTTGCTGCGCGAAAGCGTCGTTCTCCGGCGACGATTATGTAACGTCCGTCGAATTTGACGAGTATAAGAGGCTGAAGTATGCCGTATGTCTTTATCGAAGCCGCGAGTTCGCGTAAAGCCGTATCGTCGAAGTATTTACGCGGTTGGTTCGGATTCGGATCGATAAAAGAAATGTCGATTTCGGAGATATTCCCTCTAAATTCCGATTCGGTTGTTTTTGATACAGCCGGCGCCGGCTTTGCCGTCGGCGTATTGACCGGAGCCGATACCGTAATATTAAGTTTTTCCGCAGGTTTATTTACTTCCGCGACGGGAGCAGGCGGAGGAGCCGTAACCGTTGTGGGATTTTTGTTTTCTTCTTCCACCAAATCTTGTAATAAAGCCGCAAGTCCTTTTCCCAATCCTTTATTGATAGCCATATATGTTATAAATCCTCTTTAAATTTATTTTGTGTTTTTGAGCGGAAATATTTTTTTTAAAAGACGTTTTTCCGCGTTGTCTTTATAAAGAAACTCGAATATAATATACTTCTTATTATTTTTTGATAAAATCTATAGTATTGCGCTAAGTTTATACGGTATAGCGCATATGGTATACGCGCCGAATATTATTTGATTTGCTGCTTGCGGCGTCTTTCCTTTTTTAAGAATTCTATAGCAAGCTCTTCGTATGCTTTTCCGCCCTGAGAGCGTTTATCGTACAGCATGATAGGCAAACCGAAGCTCGGCGCTTCCGCAAGACGTATATTACGCGGAATTTTTACGTCGAACAGCTTATCGTTAAAATATTTTTTTATCTCTTCGGCGACTTGAAGGGTCAATTTTGAGCGCGGATCATACATTGTTAAAAGCACTCCCTCTATTTCCAATGCCGGATTGAGGGCGCGTTTGATAATTTTTACCGTATTTATGAGCTGAGAAAGCCCCTCTAATGCAAAAAATTCGCATTGGATAGGTATCAATACGCTATCGCTTGCGGTCAAAGCATTGACGGTCAAAAGACCTAACGACGGCGGACAATCTATCATTATGTAGTCAAAGACGGCTTTTGCGGGAGCAAGCTTCTTTGAAAGTATCTCTCCTTGTTCCCTTCCTATTTTTGCAAGCTCGATTTCCGCGCCCGCAAGGTCGATTGTCGACGGCAAAACAAATAACCCCGGAACTTTGGTCGCCTGAATCAGACCTTTGTCGTCGATATTCATCTGACCGGACAAAATCGTATACACGGAAGGGGTTCCCTTGTTTTTTGTCGCGGCAACTCCGCTGCTGGCGTTTCCTTGGGGGTCAAGGTCGACAAGCAAGACTTTGTAACCGAGTCTTGCAAGGTAAGCGGAAAGATTTACGCATGTCGTTGTCTTCCCGACTCCGCCTTTTTGATTTGTAAATGTTATCGTTCTTCCCATTGCTTCATCTCACTTATATTTTGATACTTGATTTTTTTGTGTATTTCATAATGTCGCGCCTTAAATAGGGCTTGAGCGTTCTTTATTTCCGCCGCGCGGATATATAACAGGTGTGTTATTTATTTTCTTATATATCAAAAGCGTTCGTTTAACGTCTGTAAAAGGTAAAATCAAATCCACCGCTTGAGGAATACCGGCGCCGAGAAGAACTGCCGCCCGTTCGGAAACCGAAAGCTCCTCTTGAGCGTGAGCCTTGTAGGCTATGAATATTCCGCCGGGCTTTACTAATGGTAAAGCGTATTCTAAAAGAGTGTTTAGCGGAGCGACGGCACGCGCGACGGCGACGTCGAAGCTCTCGCGGAATTTTCCGCGTCCGGCATCTTCGGCTCTCATATGAAGGCAATTGAAGCTTTCCAAACCCAAAAGGCTTGCCGCGGAATTTATGAAAGTCGTTTTTTTAGCCGAAGCTTCAAATAGCCGAAAAGATAAGTCGCTTCTCATTATCTTCAAAGGAATCGAAGGAAAACCTCCTCCGGGTCCGATATCGCATACTGACGCGCCGATAGGAATGTATTTTGCCGCAGTCAGACTATCGGCTATGTGCTTGACGGCGAAATCTTTTTTTTCGGTTATCGTCGTTAAATTTACCGAATTATTAAAGGTTGTCACCTCTTCGTAAAATAATTTAAAAGCATTTAAATCTTTTTTGTCGAAGGTTAAGCCGAGTAGTTCTTCCGCTTCCCTTAATAAATCAAAATCGCTGTCATATTCGTTTTTCATTGGCAATATTTATTCCGTCGGTTGTCGCCGATATTTTTGAGTAATTTTTATTCGATATATTAATTATACTTTCTATAAAAAAATTTGTCAATGATTTTGATTATTGTGATATAATATTAAGGGAATATTTTTTGCGATTCCCAATAAATATTATAAAAACGGAGTTAAAACATGGAAAAAATCGCTTCATTCAAAATCGACCATACAATACACGACAAAGGTTTTTACCTCGGACACGTCGAAAATAATATTTTCACATACGATTTGCGTTTTAAAAAAC
>JAISQX010000080.1 GCA_031273965.1 Clostridiales bacterium | reverse complement strand
TGGAAACGCCTTGCTTCGTCGTTGACGAAGGGCTGCTTACGGAAAATCTGAAGCGTTTAAAGTATGTTTCGGATAAGTCGGGTTGCCGAATATTGCTTGCGCAAAAGGCTTTTGCGCTCTATCCGTTATATCCTTTGATTGCCGAATATCTGGACGGAGCGACGTCAAGCGGGCTCTTTGAAGCGCGGCTTGCTTACGAGGAAATGCGGGCAAAGAGCGGAAAAAGACCCGAGTATCATATCTTCGCGCCGGCTTACGCGGAAAACGAGATTGACGAGATAATCTCCTTGACCGACCATATGGTTTTTAATTCGGCGGCTCAGCTAAAAAAATACGGAAGCAAAGTAAAAGCAGGCGGAAAAAGCTTCGGAATACGCATAAATCCGGAGTTTTCAACTCAAAACCGCGCGATATACGACCCTTGCGCACCTTTTTCCAGATTGGGAATAAGAGCGGACGAATTAAAAAGCATGGATACGGAAGGTATTGACGGCTTGCATTTTCACACAATGTGCGAACAGCGTTTCGCGGACTTGGACGCTACGTTTACGGCGGTGGAGAAAAAATTCGAACCGTATCTGAAGCGTATAAAATGGGTGAATTTCGGCGGTGGACAGCATATTACCGCCGACGGTTACGACGTCGAAGGGCTTATCGCGCTTATCGGGCGCGTAAGTGAAAAATACGGCGTTCAAATTTATTTGGAGCCGGGAGAGGCCGTGGCGCTCAACGCGGGATTTTTGGTGAGTTCGGTGCTCGACACGATAAAAAACGATATGGATATCGCGATAATCGACGCCTCGGCGGCGTGTCATATGCCGGACGTTATGGAGATGCCGTACAGACCGAATATAATAAGCGCGGGAAAACCGCGCGAAAAGAAATATACTTATCGTCTTGGCGGAAACACCTGCCTTGCGGGCGATATAATAGGCGATTACTCGTTCGATAAGCCGCTCAAAGCCGGAGACAAACTTATTTTTTGCGATATGGCGCATTACTCTATGGTAAAGACGAATATGTTCAACGGAATTAATCTTCCGTCTATAGCCGTGCGCGGGATTAACGGAAAAATCAATGTATTAAAAAAATTTAGTTATGCCGATTATAAAACGAGGATAGGATAAAAAAGACGTAGCGCCGCTTGCTTGTTAGTAACGCCGCTAAAAAAAAGATGACTATCTTATAGAATAATTCGTTAAAAAATTTAACGGGCTTTGTTACGAGCCCGAAACTCATTCTCTGTTTTCGACTAAAATCAACGGCACAAGCATTTCTTCTTCGGTTAATCCGGAGTGATTAGCTTTGTAATCGTATATGAAACCGTTTTGATTTTTGGAAGACAGAGCGATATCGCCGACGGCGAGAGCCATGTAATCGCCGACGAAGTTAAGCGTTTCCGGGTGTGGGTTGCCTATGCCGGAAAATTTTTCGTCGAGAAATTCTTTTCCCGACTTTAATATAAACGCGTCTCCAAAAGCCGCCTTAAATCTTTCGGGGAATACGGACAAAAACTCCGGCTTGACAAAGAACGACAAGGCTCTCGGTTCTAAGGAGGGTTTTGCGTACAGACACTCGGTAATATCGGGATAATCCTCCGCATCGTACAATTTCGCATCGGTCAGCCCGTGGTCCGCGGTTATTATAACCAGCGTGTTTTTTACTTTTTTGGCGAACCGCGCAATCAAATCATCGTATTTTTTTAGCGCGGTTTTTAAATTTAAGCTGTCGGTTCCATGAACGTGCGCGATTGCGTCCGGGTTATCAAAGTATGAGTAAATGAATTTTTTTCCGCGTTTTTTGCATAATCTCGCCGCTACGCGGCATAGTTGTTTTAAGGAACGGATTTTGTATTTTGAAAAAGGCGAAACGACGTGACTTTTAACGTCAAAATCATTCCAAATGTCACGATAGGGCATACGGCTTGACGCGAGATGCGGTTTACCTATATGTTTTCCCGTAAAGCTGTCCTTGTTATTAAATAAATCCACGCATATATTTAAGTCGTTAAAGTAACAGGACCAACCCATCCAACCATGTTCCGCAGGCGTCAATCCGCTGCAAAGCGAGGTTAGAGCCGCCGTAGTCGTGCTGGGGAAGACCGACGATAAATCGGTTTTTTTATGCGAGGATAAAAAACCGTCGGGAATATGCTTTTTTAACATCTCGCTTCCCATGCCGTCCATTATTAGAAGCACGACGTTTTTGTACCCGCCGCTTAAGCTCGCGTCCAAAAGAGGCAACGTTGCGCCTTTGGTTTCCGCGTGAAAATACTTTGCCAATGAATTTGGAATGTTTACGATATTGCGCGCATAATCGGGATAAAATATTTTTTTATTCACATCAAGACGCTCCCCGCTTGTGTATGTCTTTTACTATTCTAATTCATTATGCGGTAGAAAGTCAAGTTTTTTCCCAAGCGGTTACTTGCAATAAGAAAAGTTATGTGATATAATTAACCGGAAAATTAATCTCCGTAATCAATCGATTTTTTTTACGGCGCTTATACATAATTGTACACGGCGGAGATATTTATGACTAAGTACGATTATTATCCGATATTGAACATGTTATAAAAGTCGTTGAATTAAAAAAAATTTTGCGGAGTCGTTTCCGGACACCTCCGCGGTATAAATTAAAACAAAGGAGTATTTTTTTGTGCCGAATATAAAAAGATATGCGGATATCGGAGGAAAGTATCCGAGGGAGGTCGCGCTGTTAAAGAGCTTGGGATGCGGGCATAGGGGCTGCGCGTTCTGCGATTACCACGAGGATTTTGAGAGCGAAGTTTCGGCTTGTACAGAATTTAATTCAAAAATCTTAAAAAATATTACGGGAAAACGCGGCGTTTTACAAGTCATTGATTCCGCGTCGTTTTGCGATTTGCCGACGGATACCGCTAAGGCTATAGAGGCTCTTTGTCGTTCAAAAGGTATCCGCGAGTTAATCGCGGAGCAGCACTTTTTGGAAAGAAAGGGCATTGAAGCTATAAAGGAAAGCTTCTTTAAACAAGGGGTTTCCAATGTGATATTCATAGCCGGAATAGAGACGTTTGACGCATATTTTCGGGAAAGAATTTTAAAAAAAGGACTTGGAGAGGTGAGCATAAATGAAATAGGCTCGTATTTTGATTGGGGTAATTTACTTTTCGGCGTCAAAGGGCAATCTATGGATATGTTGCGGCGCGACATAGATACGGGACTTAAGCGTCTTAAACGATTGACGGTGAACATCTTTATTCCGAATGCAACGCCTTTTGAGAGGGACGCGTATCTTGTCGGAGAATTTTATGCCGGTCGGTTGTTTGAAGAGATAAAAGACAACCCCGCGATAGAAATACTTGATTTTCTCGACGAACGCGCTCCGGACAATCTGGGCGGAATAGGTTATAAAGAGGAGGGCGTAGAATGACGAATGAACGCATACGCCGCCTCAAATTTTTGAACGCGGTGACGATAATTTATGTCGTATTGGTGATATGCGCGAACGTTATGGCGTCTAAAGTTATATCGATATCCGGCGTGCTTACGGACGCGGGAACACTGACGTATCCTTTTACTTTTATGATAGGGGATATTTTGGCGGAGGTGTTTGGGTATAAGGCGGCGCGGCGCGTGATATTATTGGGTTTTGCCGCGAACCTATTCT
>JAISQX010000072.1 GCA_031273965.1 Clostridiales bacterium | reverse complement strand
GGATAAAGCGTTATCGGACGAATCAATCCGGCTTTTATACCTTTTTCGCGGAGTATATCGACGGCGCTTTTAGCTATGCGCGCCGTAATGCCGAACGCCGTGAGAATTATCTCCGCATCGTCCGCCTTATAAACCTCAAAAGCCGTCTCGTCCTTTAACCTTTCGTATAAGGCTTTGAATTTATTATTCATGCCCTCCAAGACGTCGGCCTCTATGTACAGAGAGTTTATAATACGCCTGTCCGCGCCTATACGTGTGCCGTCGGTAGCCCATTCTTTCTTAGGAACGGCGCTTATGTCAAGCATTTCGGGCAAAGTAACCGGCTCCATCATTTGTCCCAATACTCCGTCGCCCAATATCATAACGGGTATACGGTATTTTTCCGCCTTTTCAAAGGACTTGTACACGATATCCACGGCTTCTTGGATACTTCCGGGACCGTAGACCAACATTCTGTAATCTCCGTGTCCGCCGCCTTTAACGGCTTGAAAATAATCGCCTTGCGACGGCAATATTCCCCCCAGACCGGGACCGGATCTGACCATATTGACTATGACGCACGGAAGCTCCGCTCCCGCGATATAAGAAATCCCTTCCTGCTTAAGACTTATTCCGGGGCTACTTGAGCTTGTCATAGCTCTTCCGCCCGCTCCCGCCGCGCCGTAAACCATATTTATAGCGCTGATCTCGCTCTCCGCTTGTATAAAAACGCCGTCGACTTCCGGAAGCCTCTTCGACATATATTCGGGAATTTCGTTTTGCGGCGTTATGGGATATCCAAAAAAATATCGGCACCCGCCTCTCACCGCCGCTTCGGCGACGGCCTCGTTTCCTTTCATAAGGACTCTTTCACTCATATAACGTTGAACTCCTTTTTATCTTTCGACTTCTATAACGACATCGGGACACATCTGCGCGCAAGCCGCGCAACCGGTGCAAAGACTTTTGTCTTTTACCTCCGCCGCAAAGTAGCCCTTTTCGTTGGAACGGTTCGACAGATTAATTATTTTTTTGGGACAAGCGACGACGCAAAGAGAACACCCCTTACAAAGCGCTTCATTAAATGTTACGTTAGGCATAATTTTTTTCCTCGCTGGATTTTTCGGTCAATCGGTGTAGGCCAAAAGTCTTTTAAATTTATTTATAATATCCTCGTCGACGGAATTTCTCTTCAAAGCTCTCACATCGTTGAGTACATAGACCTTATCGTATAGTTTATAGGCTTCCTTGTCGGCGGCTCCGCACTTGACGGCATATATCTTCACTCCGCAAGAACGAAGGTATTTTATCAAAACCTCGTCGTCCTTGACGTTGACAAGTACGATTATCCCGGCATTTTGCTCGGCAAGCGCCGCGCAATCAATTATAACTCTAGAATCGGCGCTGTTTGAAAAAATCGCTTTAGGCAAAATCTCGCTGTCTTGCTTTATGATAAATCGGTCTATCTTAAAGTTTCCGCTGTCATAGTTATAAAACCTTGCGCATTCGATATCTCCTTCCTTACTCATTTCCGAAAAGATACTTTCAAAGTCCTCGACCTCGAATCGATATCCGCGCATTTCCGTTAAAACGGCTATTTTTGTCTTAGACATAACTTCTCACGCTCCCTTTTAAACAGTTAACTTGTTATCTCTCATGTAATAATATATATATTGCTGTATTATTCCCGAATCTTCGCCGAAGAGTGAAATCAACTCGCGCCTTATCCTTGTAGTATCGCCGCCTGTTATGCCGAAATATTTTTCCGCTGATTTTTTTATCCATGTGTCCACAGGAAAGACGTCGCCCTTGCCGTAGGCAAAGAGCAGTATACAATCCGCCACTTTCGGACCCACGCCTTTTAGCCGCATAATATATTTATGAGCCGACGGCGTATCCATTTTTTCTATGGCATCCAAGTCAAAACCGTCATTTATGGCTCTTATTGTCTCTTCCAGATAATCGGCTCTGTAGCCCGCTCCGATTTTTTTATAAAAGTCGGCGTTAAGATCTCTCATCTCGTAAGCCGTGGGGAAAGCGTGCATGCCGTCGATTTTGCGCCCCGCCGCTTCGCATAGACGCTCTATGATTTTTTTTATACGCGGAATATTGTTGTTTGCGGATATAATAAAGCTTATAACGGTTTCAAACCTGTCCTGATTCAACAGACGTATGCCGTCGGAGTATTCTATAGCGGCTTTTACCGCCGCATTATCCGCATATCTACAATTAATTATATCATAATTTTTGTTTAAGTCAAAATACTTTATAAAATAATCCGGATTATTTGTCGACAAGATTATATATTCCGAGTTTTTTTGAGGCTTATACACGACCTTATAGTCTTTTGAAAGGACGACATAACCGTCGTCTTGTTCAAAAT
The DNA here is from genome assembly GCA_031273965.1 of Clostridiales bacterium. Classification (GTDB taxonomy): domain Bacteria; phylum Bacillota; class Clostridia; order Christensenellales; family JAISNN01; genus JAISNN01. Next base: position 2,631 of record JAISQX010000072.1, on the reverse strand, counting down.
ATCTAAAAATCTGCCCCGACAATATAATTTTATTTATATCGAATTTGTCGCGGGTATCGGACTCTCCCTCCGTATTGTCGCGTTTAATTATGTATATATCGTTTCCTTCTCTCTTGTAATCAACCATGATTTTCTCCAAAAAAATCCTTTGCTCAAAAGCCTTATGGCTTATCCTATTGCCGACACGGCAAAGGCTATCAGAAATTGCGCGGCATAATATAATACATGATTTATAACGATATACGACTTTCCTTTTTTCCCTCCGAAATACATCATGGAAAGCACTACGTCGGAAACAAGGAAACACACCGAACCTATCGAAAGGAGCCAAGCCGACTCAAGAGATTCTCCCTTTATCAGCGCACAGATGGTAAGCGCGGTAAAAAATATCAAAAGAAAAGAATATACCGCGGCGGCGGATAAATATTTTTCGTAATTATATTTCATGACTTTTAAGGTCGTTATAATTACCGCCACGGCGCCGACAATAGCCGCAAGCGCGGAAATCAACACGTCGATAAATTCTAAGTCAAAAAAGAATATGACCGCGCCTATGTAAAACAAATGTCCTATCGCAAAAGCGCACATGCCCGCGAAAGTATAGAGCACGGCGTTTGCCTTATCGACGAACTTAAGATCGAGCATGATATCGCCTATCAGTCCGAACAACAGCCCGGAAACCGTCAAAGCAAAGAATACGCTCTGCTCCGTAATCGAAAAAACCGCGACAAGAACGAACAAAACGCTTGTGCAGGTCTTAAACAACAACGCCTTCGCACTGCCGTTGTCGTCCCTAAAACGACAAAAAATACCAAGAAATATCGCGGCAAGAACTACAAAAGCATAATTCATAATATATATTCCCCACATTACTTTGTATTTTTAAGGTCATTATACCACAACGACTCTTATTTGTCAATACAAAAATAAAAATGAATAAAAAAGCCCCGGAGTATTCGAAATCGTATTCATACTTTTTTCGTTTGGCGTTTGCTGTGAGTTTTTTTTGAAGTCGGGAGGTTGGTAAGCTATTAGGATATTGAGTGCGATGTGGCGAATTATTGTAAAGCTTTCGGCAGTATTGTTAGTATGTGCAGTACGGCGCCTTGTTAAATGTACATACTGACAAACCCGTCTTTCCCGAAGTATATCAAGATTGGCTATGCCGACGATATTGTAAAGATAAATAAAGCGGAGGGTTCATAAACATGGGTGTTAAACGGATTTGGAAAAAAAGAGTATAGCGAAGCTATGCAAAGAGCTATAAAACTAATTGCTGATGTTCGTATCAAATTAAAGAGGAAATATAAATTCACATATATTTCACTATTGAAGTTTTGCAGAATAATAAAGACTTTTGTTTTGAACCATATCTTCGCGGCAAAACTGAGCGAATACACGGACGATACCGGCTTGATAGCTTTTGTCTTGAACCACACTTGTGTGGTAAGCCTTCGTTTTTTTCACTTATTTCGGATTTTCGCAATTTTTGAATAGCCTTTGAATCGTTTGAATCGTAAAAAATATTTACCCATTATCGCTTGACACAACTATTATTTCACTATATAATTTATAGGAAATAATTTTTGACAAGTCAAAAATCAGAAGCCTTGCTTCCACGTGCAAACAAGTTCACTATAATTTGTAAAGTTTTAGCGTCCTTAACAAAAATATTGAGTATAGATAACGGTACGCACCGATTAGATAAAACCGAACATATTCGCTGTTATGGCTCAGTCGGTAGAGCACGTCCTTGGTAAGGACGAGGTTTCCACAAAAAAGCCGTTCAAAAACTTAATACGCTGCTATGGCTCAGTCGGTAGAGCACGTCCTTGGTAAGGACGAGGTCACGCGTTCGAATCGCGTTAGCAGCTCCAAAAAACCGCTATATTCAGCGGTTTTTTCTTTGCTTCGGTACTAAATATTGGTTTTTATAAAGGTGCAATACGACACATGATTTTAAGAAATGTGCCAATGTACCTTTTTTAGTTTTATTCAAAAAGGAAATTCAAAAAGCCTCAAGACTGCCTAATGCGGTCTAATTCCGTCTAATTCAGTGCGCGTGGCACACGGGTGGCACACGAAGTACGTTGTGGCACACGAAGTACGTTGTGGCACACGGCCTTTTTTATATAATTCTTTATACCATTTGCACATGATATTGTTCCATTTGCACACGATAATTTTAGCAATAAAAAAAGTCGAATTGTTTTCAACTCGGCTTTTTGGTTTTTAATCATTCTTATACATTTGTTGTTCGGATTTTTATATTTATCAATTCTTGAAATTCAGGATAGCTCGCTAACTCTGCTAACAACTCTGCAAACGGTTTTTTAGGCTGTTCTGCTTGTGTCGTTAATTTAATCGTTTCTTCTGCCTTGGTTTCTTCTACGGCTCGCTCGGAGCCATCTCGAGAGAAGTAACCGTTTCGCCGAAGTCCGCCGCCCATCCGTCAAAGTAGGTAATCCCTAATTTTTGTAAGGTGCGTTTTTGCAGGTAGGTCTGCATGGTATACATCTCGGTCATTGAGTTTGAAATCGGCGTTCCCGTCGCAAAAACTACGCCCTTGTCGCCGCCGTGCAATTCGTTTATATACTCGCATTTTAACTGTAAATCGCTCGCCCTTTGGCT
>JAISQX010000034.1 GCA_031273965.1 Clostridiales bacterium | reverse complement strand
GGTGCTCGCAATGGCGGAGGGTAAATTCGACTTTATAATGTTGGACGGGCCAAAAGGTCAATACGAAGATTTTCGTCCTTACCTTATGGCGCTTTTGAAGGAGGGCGGCGTGATTTTTGCGGATAATGTGCTGTTTAAAGGGTATGTATACGGGGATTACGAGGGACATAAGCACCGTACCATAGTAAAAAGTTTGAGAACCTTTATAAAAAACATGAGAGAAGACGCGAGAGTAGAAACGGTTTTGCATGAGGTCGGAGACGGAATTTTAATCGCAAAGAAGAAAAAGCAAGCGGAAGAATAAAGAGGAGGGAGTTTTATGCCGGAACTATTGGCGCCCGCGGGCAACTTAAAAAAGCTTTATACGGCTCTGCATTTCGGAGCCGACGCCGTTTATTTGGGCGGCAGGGATTTTAGCCTGAGAGCGTTCTCGGATAATTTTTCAATCGACGATATAAAGACGGGAACGGAGTATGCGCACTCGTTAAACAAAAAGGTTTATGCCGCCGTAAATATTTATCCGAGAACGAAAGATTTTGCTTCTATTACCGAGTATATGCTTGCGCTAAAGAAAATCGGCGTCGACGGGCTTATAATAAGCGATCTTGGCGTATTGTACGCCGCAATCAGCCATGTTCCGGAATTACCCGTGCATATAAGCACTCAGGCAAATACCGTAAACGCGCAAGCCGTGCGCTTTTATAAAAATCTGGGAGTAAAGAGGGTGGTTTTGGCGCGCGAATTGAGTATCGAGGAGATTAAGGAGATTAAGGATTTGTCCGACGGCGTGGAGATAGAATGCTTCGTCCACGGCGCCATGTGCATATCGTACAGCGGCAGATGTCTTTTGAGCAATTATCTTGCCGACAGAGATTCCAACAAGGGCGAATGCGTGCAAGCGTGCCGTTGGAGATATCGTATAAAAGAGGAAACGTCTGATATAGAGTCGGAAATATGCGAAGACAAACACGGCTCGTATATTTTGAACGGCAAAGACTTATGTATGATAGAGCATCTTGATAAGCTTATAAAAGCCGGCGTCGATTCGTTTAAAATCGAAGGAAGAATGAAATCCGAACATTATGTCGGGAGCGTCGTAAACGCTTACAGAAGGGCGATAGACGCTTTTGCCGTCGGCAAAAGCGTGGATCCAAAGTTGAGGGACGAGTTAAAAAAGACCGGTAACAGAGGATACACCACGGGTTTTTATTTGGGGAAAAACGATCATATAAACGCTTTGTCGTCAAAAAATATGACCGAAGCGGTATTTATAGCCGATGTTCTCGGGTACGACGAGGCGCGCGGAGCGATAATTATTGAACAACGCAATCGTTTTAGAAAAGGCGACGTATTGGAAGTCTTGTCCGTCGGAGAATATTTTTTGAAGACCGTTGAGGTAAAAGAAATGTTTGACGAAGAGGGAAATACGGTGGAAGATGCGCGACGCGTCCAACAAAAGCTGTTTATAAAGACCGATTTGAAATTAAAGAAGCATGACATATTGAGAAAGTAAATTGAGAAGTATTATATAAAACCGCATAAACGGGAATACACGATTAGGAAAGTATTACATGGAAAAGAGATATCTAATTATTACGGAGTATGACGGAGCGAATTATTGCGGATGGCAAAGACAAAAAAACGGCGTAAGCGTACAATCGGTCATAGAGGAAAAGCTGTCGATAATTTTTGGTTGCCGCGTTACGCTACACGGCAGCAGCCGAACCGACGCGGGCGTTAGCGCCTATGAACAGACGGCGCACTTTGATGTCGACACGAATATTCCGCCCGAAAAAATTCCTCACGCTGTAAATTCATTGTTGCCGAAAGATATCTCCATAGTCGGATGTAAAGTTGTGGACGATGATTTTCATGCGAGATTTAGCGATAAAAAAAAGACATACGCATACAGATTATATATTTCGAACGTTCGCCGACCTCTGTTTGACCGAGAGCGGCTTTGGATAAAGCGGATTTTGAATATAGACGCTATGAGGGAAGCGGCGGCGTATGTCGAGGGGACATACGATTGTAAGTGCTTCCAAAAAAGCGGCAGTCCGCGCGTCGGCACAATAAGAACCGTAATGTCGGTAAAGGTTATATGCACGGAAAAGGATATAGTCGATATAGAGATTACGGCGAAGGGCTTTTTATATAAGATGGCGCGAACTATCGCGGGTACTCTGGTTTATGTCGGACTGAACAAATTATCGCCGACGGACGTTTTGCACGCGGTGCAGCTTTGCGATAAGACAAAGACGGGTAAAACCCTGCCGGGAGAGTATTTGTATTTGTTAAAGACGGAATACGTCTGATTTTGTTTTTGTCGGAGTGTCATTTTTTGTACTAAAAACAATATAATAATAAAGACGAAGATCGTGCCGATAAAACCGATAATTTTTGTCGCTTTCAATCTTTTTAGAACGGACACTGATAGGCGTATGGGAAAATTTAATCTTGAAACAAAAGTAAGAGACATTTTGGACGATAAGCGCGCCGTCGCGATAATAGAGGAGTATGCGCCGGGCATAACGAGTCATCCCATGGTTTTTATGGTAAAAACGCTTACTCTCGGTCAAACTTTTTCTTATCGGGACGCCGTCAAGTCGAGTATAAATTTGACGGACGGACAGATAGATGAATTTATCGAAAAGCTGTTGGCGCTAAAATAGAAAACGGGATGCGCTCTTTAATAAGGAATGCCGATGCAGGTTCTTTAAATAAGCATAGTACATGGCGGAAAACTTAATTAAATACGCATTATCGATTTTAAAAGCTTTAAAAAAAAATTTTAGGGGAAAATTTTTTGAAATTTTCCCCTAAAAACCTCTTGAATTTCTAAAAAAACCATTTAAAAATCCCTATCGTATCACGGCTTACGCATGAAAAGTTTTTTGGATAGCTACTTCCGTTATTTTATGCGTAAGCCTTTGTTTTTATATCACGGACAGTAAAAACTCCTTGCTTTTGTCCAGAGCCTCTTTCGCTTCTTTGAAGTTATGGTTAAGGTGAAAGCAATGGTTATCCAAAAGCTTAGTCGAATGAAACGACGACACGCTCACGCCGTGTTCCCTTAAGGATTTTTCCAGAAGCTCGCCGTGATTTTTGCAAAAGAAGTCTTTTTGAGAATAAACCAGAAAAGCCTTGGGATAATCTTCGTTTATATATTCAATTGGTGAAAATTGATTGAGATATTTGAATTCTTGCAGGTCCTCTTTTTTGTAGCCCGTGCTTTCAATGATAATATTGCCTATGAGGTCCGGCAGAAGGGGCACATGCGCGTTCATTGCCGTTGCTATGTCGTAAGGACCGCAATACAATAATACCGCCGCAGGTTTTATTGTAGGCGGATCCATATCGATGGATTTGATAAATTCGGCGTTTGTCGCGGCTATAGCCCCGAGCGCCGCTATATTGGCGCCCGCCGAGTCTCCGCTTAACACGACTTTTGAAACGTCGAAGTTGTATTTATCGGCGTTTTTTTCGACCCAATTCATGGCGATAACTATGCTTTGCAAGCAAAAAGGAAATTTGTTTTCGGGACCGACGCCGTAATTGATATTAAAAACCGCATAGCCTATTTCGGCTATGTAAGCGGAAAAATATCTTCTGTGTTTTTTGTCGCCCGCGACGAAGCCTCCGCCGTGAGCGTTGATAAAGACGGGCAATTTTGTATTCGTATCTCCGCCGCGGTCTTTCATGTATAAATCTCCGACTCGTATTTCCGGAAAATCTTCGTCGTAAACGATATCGTGTTCGACGGATATATTGTTCTTTTTGACAAACTCCTTGTATCCGTTGTTTTGGATGGGGTCCATAGAAAAGTCGATAATCTTAAAAACGGTTTTTGCTTTCATAAAATTTACTCCTCGTCGTTAAATTCTTTTTCTTTATCAAACAGCTCATATATTACTTGCGTGTTTTTTTTTCGTATTTCGGTGATAAATTCATCGGCTCCCGCGTCGTTCGTCAAAATGCGGATACAACGCACGTCTTTATTTACATAGACGAGATACAAATCCCTTGAGTCCTTATCTCTTCTCAAAAGTCGCATGTCGTCGTACGGAATCTTAAACGAGAGAAATCCGTAGCTTATGCGCAAGGCTTTTTTTGAAAAGGTATAAAATGAATAAAAACACAAAAACAACATGACGACTCCGAGAAAAACCGTAATCGATGCGGATACCGCGGAATCGGTTAAGGTGGATTTTTTGGACGAAGCCAAATCAACAATCGCAAGAATAAATAAAACTAAAAAGACCGATATGACGAGGATGTTTATATGCTTGCGATTTTTAATCTTTATACGTTTTTTTCCTTCAGTCGCCTTATTCATTTTCACATTTTTTCCGATAACGCGGCGTTACGCGCGTTCTTTAGGAACCCTATATATATTATAAAACCAATAGAGAATAAAGTAAACAGTTTTTGCGAAAATATTTTACCGAATGACAATTATTTTGCGTCGCCGCCGCGTAAAAAGCGTAGGTTGCCCATAAAGTCTTTTTAATCGGTAAAGACTCGGTTAATTTCCGTTAAAGCCGCGCTTAAAAATATGATAAAAAAACAAAAAACGACAAAAAAACAATTATTTTGTCGTTTAAATTCCGAATATTGTACAAAATTAGTAAGCAATGTATGTAAAGCTATATAAACGGTTTTAAAACTTTATAAACTCAGATATTCACTAAAAAACAGCCTTGAAACAAAAGGTCTTTTTATAATATAATTAAAGCATAAACAACTTCGGAGGACACATAAATGGGAACACCTACAAGAAACACAATTCAATCTCTTGCCGTCGAGGCCAAAAAAAGGCTGAAACTGGGGTATTGGAACGAAATAAAAGAAAAGCGCAGACTTGACGAAACCGACGGCTGCGCGGTTCGCCGTTATCGCGATAGGCAAGCGCTTACAAAGGAAGAGGAATTTTATTACGGTAAGGTAAAGAAAATATTGAGCGAAAGCGCGGACGGGGTAATAATAAATCCCATAGGCAGACTTATGGACGAGAAATATTTCTCCGAATTGAGTTTTGAGGATAAGCAATACTATGTATTCAAGTTGTCGGGGTTATATATAAGCATAAAAAATAAAATCCTTAGGGAGGAAAGCGAGCCGCCCGAAATTAAACGATAAATATCGGGGCGCGTTTACCTAAATCGGGTCGGCGCGCTTTTTTGCGTCTTTTTATATGCGTCACGCGCTTTTTACGAGTAATGCTTTCGCGGCGCCGTCAAAGCACCTTGACGCGAAAAACCGCCGTAATCGTATCTTCCGATTGACGGGGACACGCCTTAATTCCTATTTTCCCCGACGGCGAACGGCGGGGTATTACGAAAAAAATGGCGTTAGATAAAATAGCGCCAAAAAAAATATACCGAAGATACCCGTAAAAAAAGATAATGAAACCGAAGCGTTCAAAACGCTTAAAGAAACCAGGATCAGGTAGATTATGCCGCCGCTCAGGCTGTTTGCCAATGAGAAAAAGACAAATCCCGGCTTCTCCTTTGTCAGCCAAACCAATGCGGTGCAAATAAATATTCCGGCGGAAAACGCCGCGATATTTTCCAGGTAAATTATCATTTTATATTATATTAGGCTTCAATCGCGAATAGATATTACTATGAAGAACAGGCATAAAAAGACAAAAAAATTAAAAATATTCGCGGCCGCGTTTTTGATTGCCGCGGCGGCGGCGGGATACTATTCGCGGATCGCCGCGCCGACGGTGCGTGCGGCGGTTCAAAGCGGCGCAAAAGCTATTGCGGCGGCGGTTATAAACGACGCGGCTTACGGCGTAAACGAGACGGTCGATTATGGCGATTTGATAAAAATCATATATGATAAGAACGGCGATATTTCGCTTATCTTGACCGACGCCGTAAAAATAAACCGTATCGCGCGCGACGTAACCGATAAGGCGGAGGAACGCTTAAGCAAACTCAACGAGCCGTCGATAAGCCTGCATGCGCTAATATTCACGGGAATTTCGGCGCTTTCGTCATACGGTTCCGAGCTAAAAATAAAGGTGGATTTTAGCGGCGGGGTGGGATGCGAATATAAGTCGTCGTTTTTTGAAGCGGGAATAAACCAAACGGTGCATAGGATATATTTGACGGTAAACGTATTTATGAGCGTAAGTTTGCCTATGGAGAGAGTCGAAACGCAAGCAAAATGCGATTTACTCATAGCCGAAAGTTTGATTATAGGACGCGTTCCCGACGTATATTTGAACGGTTCAAACGATGGCGAAAGGATTTTCAATCTGCTTCCGTGAGTTTTTAGGTAATAAAAAACTGAAATAAAAAATTTTTTTAAAAAATGTTGTCAAAACGCTTGAAAAAGTTTCGCTAATACTCTATACTTTATAAAGTGTGTTTCGCTTGCCCTTAATTTGGGGCGCGTTCCCTTACGGGGAGAAACGCAAATTTTAAGCTTATTAAGAAGCCAATTATTTCTATTCGGAGTTTTAGTTATGAAAAAGTTTTTGTTGGTCTGTGTTTTGCTGATTACGGCTTTGACCGTGCTTTCGTCATGCACAAAGGCGCCCGCGTACGGCGAAAATATCATTAAGAACGGACAATTTGAGTTAGGCAGCGATACTGAAGGAGGCGGACGGAATATTAGCGACTGGACAATCGGCAGAAGCGACGATTCCGGCTACACGGGAAAGATAGGCGCAAAATTAGTCGATAATCACGGATATGTTATAAGTATGGTTCACGACAAGGCGGAGTATTCGTATTTTTATCAAAAAGTGGCGATAAAGAAAAATTCTTATTATCATTTGCACGTTCAAATTCATACCGCGGCGTACGAAGGCGATGACAGCACGGGTACGAGCACTATTCAAAGCGGGGTCGGTACGAACGTAGGGGCGTTTATAGGCTTTTTGGAGGACGATTCGTTTATCTATCAAAAACAATTGACTACTAACGGCAAATGGGTGGACGTCGATATTTATTTTTACACTAAGGGTTATTCCGAATTGACCATTGCTCTCAGATTGGGAACCCAAGGCAATACCGTGAAGGCGACAAGCAAAGCCGAGGTGTGGTTTGACAACGCGTCGCTCATAAGAGTAAAGGAGTCTACTCTCGGCGATCTCGGCGCAACGGCTTCAAGTATTAAAACTTTGTCTAAGGGAAAAAATAATCCTTTATATAACGGCTTCGCGATATTCATAACGGTTATATTCTGCGTAATCTCCGTCGCGGCGTGCGTGCTTTTATACCGCTTTGTAAGAAAGGGCTTAAAAGATAAAGACCTCGGCGCGGATTTAAACTTCAAAAAGCTTTCCGCGACGCATCTCCTTATAATAATACTCGGCGCGGCGTTTATCGTGCGAATGCTTGTTCAGCAGTTTATAGGAGGATATGCGGAAACAACCGGACCCGATTATTTCTCTTCGTTGTTCCCGCAAATCACGGATCTCGGCGAATGGAAGAACTTTTTTGGGACGGCTGTCGGAAGGTCGCAAACGCCGGGGATGCTCTATCTGTATTCCATCTTCGGCGCGATATCCAACATACCTTTTCTAAATATCGAATTTGGCTCTCCCGCTATTGATTTTCTATCAAAAATACCGGGAATCGCCGCGGATCTTTTAGCGGCGGGTTATATCTTTATATTCGCAAAGCGTTTTAAGGGTGAAAAGACGGCGTTTCTTTTTGGCTTGATATACGCGCTGTTGCCGGCTGTATTTACGGCTTCCGCGGGTTGGGGTACGGCGGACTCGATACTCGGTCTGTTCTTGGTGCTGGCGTTCTTTGCGCTTTTGGATAAGAAATATATTCTTGTGGCGGTATATACGACTCTCGCGCTTATTTTCAACGTAAAAGCGCTCTATGTGCTTCCGCTTATTACGGTGTATCTCGGGTATATTTTTTACAGAGACACCGAGTCCAGAGCCAAGCTTGCCATAACCGCCGTGGCGTGCGCTATCGGATTTTGGATTATATCTTTTCCGTTTACAGATTTTTCGGACAATCCGTTTTCTATCTTTGTGCACTATACGACGCTGTCAAAAGTTACTCTTAGCGGAATAATACCTCCGATTATAGACAGAACGACTCTCGACGCTTTTAACTTTTACGCAATGGTAGGCGGCAACAATCAATTATACACAAGTTTACAAGCGGGGCTTGATATTGTCATCGCCATAGCTCTGTTTGTCGGCGTGATAGCCCTTTTCTTCAAAAAGAAAAACAGAGCGGATTTGATACTGCTTTCGGCGTTTACGATTACGGCGATATTTATGTTTACTTTGGGTATGCAGCCGTTCTCCATGATATTCGCGCTCATTCTGCTTTTGACGTATGTCATTGTCGCGAACGAAAAGAGAGTCTTCTTTATCTTCTCGGCGTTCTCGTTTATGACGCTTTTAAACATGGTTCTTGTTTTGGGCTCCGACGGCGTGATAGGCGAGTCGTTGTTATCGGCAAAAACCGGAACGTTGACGGGATACTATTCGCTGTTGGGACCGGCGTGGGTCATAATATTGTCGGTTGTAAACGTACTTTTAACCGTCTATTTCGCGTATGTGGTTTACGACATAACATATAAAGGCAACCTAAAGAGCATATTGCCGTTTGGCGATAACAGCGGCGACGGTCTGATTATGGAAAAGATAAAAGGATGGCTTCCGTCAAAAAGATAAAAAAGCCGATAAAACATAATATGAGCCTGACAACAGGCTCATTTAAATTTATTTTAGTATTAAACTAAAGAAGGTATTTTTTGGTATGCTTTCAAAAATCACAAGCTTCGGGCTTGACGGGCTGATAGGATACGAGGCGGTTTTGGAAACCGACATAAACGCCGGACTTCCGGCTATCGATATCGTCGGGCTTGTCGGTCAATCGGTTAAAGAGTCAAAGGAAAGAGTGCGTTCCGCCATAAAGAATAGCGGCTATGATTTTCCGGTGAAAAAAATAACCGTAAACATAGCGCCCGCTGATATAAGAAAGGATTCGCCGTGCTTTGATTTGCCTATTGCGGTCGGAATACTCGCGGCCTCCGAGCAGCTTGGAAGTTTAATTTATAAGGACTATATTCTGATAGGCGAACTTTCGTTAGACGGAGCGCTGAGACACGTGAACGGCGTGATGCCTATGCTGATATCGGCTTTGCAGGCGGGCTTTAAGAAGTTTATAATACCTTTTGCGAACGCCAATGAAGCGGCGTTTATAGAGGGTTTGGAGATATACGCTTTGAAGAGCTTGACGGAGGTTTGTGAATTTTTTAACGGCGACAAAGAATTTAAACCCACGGAGTTTTGTTCATATCGAAGCGCGCTTATGGAAACCAAGACAAATTGCAATTTTGCCGACGTTAAGGGACAATTAAAGGCAAAACGCGCCATTGAGATAGCCGTTGCGGGCGGGCATAACATATTGATGATAGGGCCGCCCGGAGCTGGTAAGACCATGATAGCGAAATGTATTCCGGGGATTATGCCGTCTATGACCTTTGAGGAGGCGATAGAGGTGACTAAGATACACAGCGTGGCGGGTATATTAAATTCCGACGACGGTATAGTTATCATACGTCCCTTTAGATCCCCGCATCATACGGCGACGACGGTCGCGCTTGTCGGAGGCGGCGCGAAAAGTAAACCGGGAGAAATAAGTCTCGCCCATAACGGAGTGCTGTTTTTGGACGAGATGCCCGAGTATGCGCGATACACCCTTGAGACGCTCCGTCAACCGTTGGAAGACAAAACCGTCACGGTTGCGCGAGCGTTAAGAACCGTGGAGTATCCGTCGGACATTATGCTTGTGGCAAGTATGAACCCCTGTCCGTGCGGCAACTTCGGGTCGAAGACGCAGAAATGTTCTTGTACGGCGTCGGCGATACATAAATATCTGAATAAATTATCGGGGCCGCTTTTGGACAGAATCGATTTGCACGTGGAGGTGGACGGGGTGGCTTTTGACGAGATGTACGACGGTAAA
>JAISQX010000143.1 GCA_031273965.1 Clostridiales bacterium | reverse complement strand
GTTGTTTTGCCGACATATTTTCGTTAGCCGGGTTCGATAACAGTAGGGCTATAACGGCGCTGACATGCGGCGCGGCCATGGATGTGCCGCTCATATACACATATCCGCCGCCGACTTTTGCGCTGCGTATGCTTACGCCCGGCGCGCAAAGATCCACGGAGCTGCCGTAGTTTGACGATTGAGCTTTTGAAAACTTACCGCCGGCGTACTCGACGGAGCTTACGGTTATCGAACTTTCGACATTTCCGGGCGCGTAAGACAAAGCGTCTCTATTGTCGTTTCCGGCGGCGGAAACGGGCAGGATGTTCAGGGCTCTAAGATTTTCCAACGCGGCTTTGTATAGACTGCCGGACGTGGAGCCGGTTGAAATCGCTCCGGACAGACTGAAGTTTGCCGCGACGATGTTAACGCCCCCGAGTTTCAGCTCCGCCGCATAATAAACGGAGGCTATTATTGCCGAAAAAGCCGCTACTCCTTCGGCGTTTATGACTTTTAGAGGAAGTATTTTTACGTTTTGAGGCGTAAGGTCGCTTATTATTCCGCCGACGTGGGTGCCGTGTCCGTTTTCGTCGCGATACTCGTATCCTATGGGAGATGAAGAGGAGAAATTTTTGCCGCCGCTTGCTATTCTTCCGTCAAATAACGGGTGCGTGGCGTCTATTCCAGTATCGATGACGGCAACAACGACTTCGTTGAGATTGTTCGCGCCGACGACTTGTGAGAGATAATCGGTATATATATCCACTCCTATGTGCGCCGCTCCCCAGGATAGATAATTTTCGCCTTCGGCTTGAGCGACGGTTTCGCCCTCGTCGATATCCTCTAAAATCACATTCAAGTCGCCGTCTTCGCTCAAAAGGCTTTCACTGTCTAAATATTCGGGCGATTGTGCGATTTTTATGAGGGAATCGATTTCGGCAAACTCCGTTTTTGTGAGGGACAAGTAGTATTCGAGAGCCGCGCTTGCCGCGGTTTCGGTGGCGTATTGCAAAACGAAAACATCACCGAACCTCGCCGTCATAACCGCGCCGCGCGGGTTGAGACTTTCGCTTGTTTTTACGAATATTCGTTTGGTTGCGTAAGGCGAATCGTCGGAGGAGGGGCTTTTTTCACCGTAGATTTCCAACATGTCATATAGCGCGTCGGAAAAAGCGCCGGCTTGCCCCGCGCGTAAAATTCCGCGCGAAAAACTCCCCGCGCAATGTAATGCGAACAACGCGGAAAGCATAAAAAATATTATGGAAACGGATAATAACTTTTTTTTCATTTTTAATCCGTACGCGGACGAAATGTCCGTTTAAATATTTTCTTGTTGAAATCGACGCATAAAAATACTATATATAGCCGTAAACGCTTTTTTGAAAGCGTAATATTCATACGTTAATATTATGATACCCGTTTTTTACGGTTTTGTCAATATCTTTGTGCAAATTATTAAAAAACGTTGAAAATATATTGGATAACCCCGAAAAAATATAATATTAATCACCAAAATAATTGATTTTTTTCGTGATATTTGATATACTTAATTAAACAACTTTTTATGCCGAAACATCGGTAATGGCGGGCGGCGTTTTATGACGGATTTTTTCAACAAAAGCTTTGACGATATCCTAAATGGGTTTGCAAATATGAACCCCGGGACGGTTTTTTATGTTTTTCTCGCGGTTGTTATCGCGGCGTTTGTCTTCGCGCTTATATTCTCGGGTAAGGCCGTAAAGGGATATATTTCCGCGTTCGCAAAAGCCGTCGCATATCTCAACGACAAATCCACCGAAAAACTCGGAAAAAACAATCTGAATTATTTCTTTAAAAACTATGCGGTTGGTTTTCCCATCGCCATGCAGATACAGATAAAAGCCTATTTTGAATCGCGAGCGGGCAAGCCTAGCCGGTTTGTCACGGAGGCGGTCTGTTTAAAGCTGGAATCGGTGAACATAAGAAAAAGAACCGGACTTGCGGTTTTTGACTTGATTTTGGCGATAGGTTTTTTGTCGGCGATTTCGATTGCCGCGGCGTCGGGAGGGACGGCGGTTTTGGGCGCGGCGTTTATTCCGCTTGCTTTCGGAATCGCGTTTAGATTTGCGCTTAGGCAGAGAAACGTGTCTTTAAGCGTCCGTCTTAAGGACGGTTTTTATGATTTTGTCGACGCGCTTGACAATGCCGTCATAGTTTTTGACGACATGGAATCAAAAAGCGAGTTGAGTACGTTAAAGAGGGCGTCCGCGCTTATACGCGAGCTTATCGAAGAAGAAAAGGAAACGCAAAGGTATCGGTTTGTAAACAAAGCCGACGAACTGAACCGCGAGCTTCGCTTTGAGAGATTAAAGGAAATAGCCGACAACGTCGCGATAGTCTGCGGAGAAAATACTTCCGCCGCGACATTAAAACAGATATTCGGAATGATAGCCGGTTCAAAACATTTTTACGGATCGGTCGAAGAATCCGAAATTATAAACGGTTGTCTTTTAAAGTTAAAAAATGCCATTGTCAAAGCCGAGCGTGAAATAATTGACATCGAGTAGGATATATAGTATAATCTATCAATAACGATGCACAGTTTATAGATTTTTGGCGTCCTTAAGAAGATAGATTATAGAGGTGCGTAATGATAAGAAATAATGAAGTAGCCGTCTTGGATATCGGCTCCGGAACAATTCGCGTTGCCGTCGCCGAAAAGAATAATAGGTCGAATATCGTTATCAGAGGAATCGGAGAAATAAAGTATTCGGGTTATTTTGACGGGGAGTGGATTGAGCCCGAGGAGATGCGGCAGGTTATTCTGTCGGCAGTATCAAAGGCGGAGTTTTCATCCGGAGTTAAGATAAAAAAATTATACGTCGGAGTACCGTCCGAGTTTACTTATTCCGTTTGCAAAGAAGCGGCTCTGTTTTTTGACAGGGAACGCGAAATAGGAAGCGGAGAGGTGGAAACGCTTTTTAGGCGTAATGACAAATTTGAAGACAATGACGAGTATGAAACCATAGATATTTCAGCCGTATATTTTTTACTTTCGGACAACAAGCGCATAATAGAGCCGCGCGGGATAATGTCCGACAAAATAAAGGCTTTGACTTCTTATGTGAGATGTAAAAAGACCTTTATTACGGAAATAAGAGATTTATTGTCGTCGGTTAATATTCATGCGGAGTTTGTTTCTTCGGTTTTGGCGGAAATAACCTATCTGTTCGAACCGCAACAAAGGGATAGATACATACTCTTTGTCGATTCGGGATACTTGTCCACAAGCGTGGCGCTTTTGCGCGGCGACGGACTTTTAAATCTTTCGTCGTTTTCTCTCGGGGGAGGGCATATAACCGCGGATATATCCGAGATGTTTGATTTGCCGTTCGACGAATCCGAATACCTTAAGGAGCGTTCCGACGTGGCTTACGCCGACGCAAACGCTAGGATAAGGCTGAACTCGATACCCAACGAAGAAGTGTTGTTAAAGGACGTATCGGACATAGTTTCCGCACGATTAGAAGATTTTGCCGAAGAAATCTCTTGCGCGATAAAATCCGGCAAATACGATTGTCCGCAGCATGTGACGCTGTTTTTGACGGGCGGAGGTCTTAGCTATATAAAGGGCGCGAAAGACTTCTTGTCGGAGCTTATAGGCAGAAACGTCGAAATAATAGCCCCGAATGTACCCAAATACGATAAACCGCATTTTTCGTCTTTATTCGGGTTGATAAATATTGCGGGCGTAAACATAGAAGCGGAAACGGAACCTAAAAAGGGATTAATTAATATATTTAATAAAATTATTGGAGGCAAAGGAAAATGATTGATTATACTTCGTCCATGATGGCAAAAATAAAAGTCATAGGCGTGGGAGGCGGCGGAAATAACGCCGTGAACAGAATGGTTAGCGCCGGCATCAAAAGCGCCGAATTTATCGCTATCAATACGGATTATCAGAGCTTGTGTCTGTCAAAAGCTCCCGTAAAATTGCAAATAGGTCAAAACCTCACAAAGGGTTTGGGCGCGGGCGCGGATCCGGAAATCGGACAAAAGGCCGCCGACGAGAGCAGAAAGGAGATAACCGAGCTTTTGAAGAATACGGATCTTCTGTTCATTACGGCGGGTATGGGCGGAGGAACGGGAACCGGAGCGGCTCCGGTAGTGGCGGAGATAGCCAAGGAACTCGGTATACTTACGGTGGCGGTAGTCACAAAGCCTTTTAAATTTGAAGGCAGAAAGCGCATGGAAAACACTGCGGCGGGTATTGAAAACCTCAGAAAGTTTGTTGATACTTTGCTCATAATCCCGAACGACAGGCTTTTGCAGGTATTAGAAAAAGGTACGCCGATAATAAAAGCTTTTCAGGTTGCGGACGACGTTTTGAGGCAGGGCATTCAGGGCGTTTCAGACCTTATCGTTACGCCTTCTCTCATCAATCTTGACTTTGCCGACGTAAGAACGATTATGAAAAATAAAGGACTCGCCCACATGGGAATAGGGCAGGGAAAAGGCGAAAACCGTACGCTTGACGCCGTTAGGAAAGCCGTTCAGAGTCCTCTTTTGGAGACGAGCATCGAGGGCGCGACGGGTGTCATCCTCAACGTTACGGGAGGACTTGACTTGTCTTTGTCAGAAGTAGACGAGGCTTGCCGGTTGGTTCAGGACGTTGTGGATATTTCCGCGAATATCATATTCGGCGCCGGAATCGACGAGGGATTAAAAGACGAGGTGATAATCACTATTATAGCCACCGGTTTCCAAGCTCCTAAGAACGACGGCAAACAGCAATCGCGCACCGGAAATATGCTTCAAGGTAACCGAGACGTCCGTGGAAATCAAATTCCGTCTTCGGCAAATTCGCAATCCGCTCCGGCTGCGTCAAACGACGACGGGAGACTCTTTAATTTTAATACCACGCAAACGCCTGAGCCCCGCGCGACTCAACCGCAGCAACAGGCGCCGCAGCAGGGATACGGATATGGTCAGTATCAACAACAGCAGCCGGTTCAGCGTACATACGGGAATCAAAGTTACGGCAATACGCAAAATTCTTCCGGATCTAACGTCGACAATACTCCCGCATTTCTTAGACGCTTCAAAACAGACAAATAATTTTTGGGAAGATGTGGTGTAAGGGTAATATGGGCTGTCTCTTAAAAGAGGCAGCCTTTAGTGTAATACAAATGTATAATACAAAAAGATGAGGCGCATTGATACCGCGGCTTTTGTCAATGTCAACGCGTCTTAAAAGAGGCGTTTTATGGGTGAGTCGGATATGAATGCGATAATTGACAGGCTTGAAGAGTATTTTCCAAACGTTCGATGCGAGTTGGATTACAAAACGCCGTTTGAATTGCTTGTCGCGGTGATTCTGTCGGCGCAATGCACCGACAAGCGCGTAAACAAAGTAACGGCGGAGCTTTTTAAAAAATATAATACACCGAAAGACTTTGCCCAAATAGACCCCGGAGAATTGGAAAAATATATTTTTACGGCGGGTTTTTATAAGAATAAATCGCGGCATATCATCGCGGCGGCGCAAATTATAATGACCGAATACGGCGGAGATGTTCCGTCGGAAAGAGACGAACTCGTCAAGCTTCCGGGGGTAGGGCGTAAAACGGCAAACGTAATATTGTCGGAAGCCTTCAAAAAAAATGCCTTTGCCGTGGACACGCACGTCCTTCGGGTTGCGAACAGATTGGGCGTAACCAAGAGTCGGGATCCGTACAAGGTTGAGTCGGATGTGTCAAATAGACTAAAGGAAGAGAGGCTGGGCAAGGCGCACATTTTATTGGTTGCTTTTGGCAGATATATTTGCACCGCGAGAAATCCGAAGTGCAGAGAATGTCCGATTTCGTGTTTTTGTCCCGCGTTTGATATGGCGCTTGATAAAAGACCGCGACTGAAAAATCCGTAAGGACGGAGTTATTCTTCTATAAGGAACGTCTTATGTATAAAATAATTAAAAAAAGAAATTTGTCGGATAACATAGCCGAATACGTTGTCGAAGCCCCGCTTGTAACCGAAAGGTGTATGCCGGGACAATTTATAATACTCCGAGTAGACAAGGACGGAGAGCGGATACCTCTTACAATCGCCGATTTTGACAGAGAAAAAGGACATGTAACCATACTTGTTCAGTCTATAGGATACTCGACAATGAAGCTTGCTAAGCTTGAAGAGGGCGATTTTATAGAAGATTTCTCCGGACCTCTGGGTAACGCCACGGATCTTACGGGATTTAAAAGGTTGCTTTTAGTGGCGGGCGGGATAGGCTCGGCGGTAGTTTTGCCGCAGCTTAAATATTTAAAAACTTATACGGACGCTTATGCGGACGTTATTTTGGG
>JAISQX010000159.1 GCA_031273965.1 Clostridiales bacterium | reverse complement strand
ATCATCCCAATATTCAGGCTCGGATGTAAACTGGTCGCAAGCGACTATCGCCCATTTTTTCAAATCGACGACATCCTTATTCGGAAGAAGTATTTCGGGTATTTTTACAACATCCATAGTTTTCTCCTTATTTTTACCGAAAGAAACGGCAAAAATCGCGCATACGGCGGTCTTTACCGTTTTTAAAAATCTCAAACGTCTTATTTGCGTCTTAACCTGTCAACCGGAGTGTTGATACGGGCTATTCCGTAAAAAGACTCCAACTCTTGCTGAAGAATCTCGCTGGTTATATATCTCTTTATTTGCCCTTTTTTCGCTATGGAAATTATGCCGGTTTCTTCGCTCACGACGATAGCTAACACATCGGGTCTTATCTCGGTAATTCCCAAAGCCGCTCTGTGCCTCGTACCGAGTTCCTTATCCAATTTTATTTCCTGAGAAATCTGAAGGAAACAACCAGCAGCAATCAAGCGATTGCCTTTGACGACGAGAGCGCCGTCATGTAGCGGACAATATTTATTAAATATACTCTCGATGAGAGGCGCGGACACAAGCGCGTTTATAACCACTCCGCTATTTATGATTATTTCAGGCAGCGCCGATTGCGTGAGAACAATCAAAGCGCCGATATCGTTTTTAGAGCATTTTTGAGCCGCTTTGACTATCTCCGCGACAACCTTCAAAAGCTCGTCGTCGGTGGAACGATAGGTTTGATCGTGTTCAAGCGGTTTTCCGATACGCGCCAGCGTGGATTTAAACTCCGATTGGTATACGACGGCTATTATAAGCGACATAAAAAATATGACGAATTGCAACATAATCTTAGAAAGATACAGCGCGTTATTCTTTGAATAGGCGTTAACTACCGACACCGTCAGATACAGTATAAATATTCCGGCGACGATTATGGCAAGCCGTATACTATTCTTTCTATAAAAGAACAAAAAGATTATAAAGCCTATCGCCGTAGCGATCAAAAGATCAATTATCAAAAACGCGTCTATATTAGTCAAGTAATCATAAAATCCCATAACGTTTTCCCTTTGTGTTTTTGTCACTCTTTTTTTATATTTTTATATATTGAATTCTTCAAACACCACTATGTCTTCCGCCGTTTTAACGTCCGGTTCGCTGTCTTTTCCGCCGCCGTTCATTTTGTCCAGCTTTTTATAGACAAAGTATATAAGCGTAAGCACGGCGCAAAACGCAATAACGTGAATTCCTGCATAAAAAATATCGTTATACAAAAATGCGTAAGGGCGGGACGTCAAACGACTCTCCCTCATTACGCTTATAAACGCGTTGTCGACAAGCGCCGCCGCAAGAAGATCGACCACCGCGTCGCCTTTCTTGTGCCCGCTTTCTCCGTAATACTCCAAGTATGTTTTTAAATTGTCGTTTTTTGTATTTACGATATTTGGATGCGTCTTTGATTCTCTCAAATCAAACGTGTCCTTTACGTCAAAATTTGCACTCATAAAATATGCTATATTCATTCCCGCCTTAAAGAACGGAGCGTGATCGCTAAGCATGGCGTACGACATATAAGGCAATCCGGAAAATTCGTCGGAGACCAAAATTATTCTGTCATTCGGCATCATAAAAAGATCCTCGCCAAACCGTTCAAAAAGATTTTTATCCTTTGACAAATCAAAAAGATATTTCCCGTGTTTGCGGTTTACTTCGTCGACATAGAGATACAGCTTGTCGCCGCCCGATACGCAATCAAGATTGACGAAAAGAAGTGTGTTCGCTTTTTCTTTTTCCGACATTTTGCTTACGAAGTATTTGCTGCCTAAAAGCCCTTGCTCCTCCGCGGCAAAAGCCGTAAAAATCACATTAAAATCAAGCTCGACATCCTTTAACGCTTCGGCAAGCCCCAACAATACGGCTATTCCGGAAGCATTGTCTGAAGCGCCGTCGGCGTTTCCGTCAAAAGTCGAATTATCATAATGCGCTCCGATTATCACGCTAAGTTTTGCGGGATTATCGGCGGATTCCTTAGAAAAAACGATATTTTTCGCCGGAATTTTCTTTCCTTTTTCTCCTTCTACAAAAAAAGCCATTCCGCCGTTTTCATCGACAAGACCTTTGTCTTCAAAAGTATGAGGCGCGTATCCGTTATTCATAAAGAACAAAGAAAGATATTCCGCCGCCGCGTCCGCGCCCTCGCTCCCCGTCGTTCTGTCGCCAAAACTCAGAGCAAATTCAAATAAATATTTAAAAGTCAAGCTGTTTTTTTGCCCGTCGGTTATCACGTAATCGTTCGCTCCATAAACCGCGGTATTATTCATCTCGCCGGCGTATACCCCGTCGCCTTTAATTGGATTCATAGAGAGAAGAACCGTCGGCGCAATGAATAAAAATGTGACTATAAAAGTCGTCAACCGTATCTTTCCCGTCATAACGAACCTCCCGCTAAAGAGGTAATAAGAGTATATATTATCGTCGCCCCGATATAAAAATATGTCAAACTCAAAAAGAAGCTTTTCGCTATTTTTTTCGGCACAAAATCATTTATAAGACAGTACGCAAAAAAAACCAAACCAACGCTTAATACAATATATCTTATGATTTCCGCATACGCCGAGAAAATATACGGATACCGTATAAATAATACGCAAAATATAGCGGAAACTAAATTTGCCACCGTCAAAAAGACCATAAGATAAACGCCGACGTCCTTTTTATCTATTTGCACGGCGTACCTTACGGCATTGTAGCCCACAACCATACGGCATATAAAATACGTAAGCGCGGCGCTCACCGTCGCGTCGATAGCCATGTAGGCATAAACGCCCACGGAATTATACGCCTCCATAAATTCAGTAATGTTCGACATAAACGGCAAAGAATACGCGCTTAGCCTGAGCATAAAAAAATCGCCCAAAAAAAACGTCACCGCAAATATCGCAAACAAAAGCGCGAACGGAAGCTTTTTTAATTTATCGGTAAAAGGTCTTATACTTATATTCAACATACTTCGCAATTTAAACCGTCAAAAGATACGAAAAAGACAGATCCAACGCGGCTCTCTCGCTTATCGCTCCGCTTTTGAACAGATATTCGTTTAGGGTTAAGTTATCGACTATTTTTTTTACTTTTAGCTTAGTAAAATTTCCGCTTAAGCGCCTTGCCAAAACTATCGGATATTCCTTTATTCCAAATAACGACGCAAGCTCGCCGTCATTTAAATCGGAAAGCATCACATGCATTATTCTGCGGAATTGCGTTGTTATTATCGACAAAAGAAAAGCCGGCGCCTCGCCTCTCGCCATAAGAATATTATATATGATAACGGATCTTTTATTATCCTTTTTTGAAAGGCAATCGGTCAATTCAAAAACCTGCGTTTCGGTATCGGGCGTTACGCAATCCGCAACATCCTTTAGCGTTACGGCGGTATTCTCGGTATAACTCATAAGCTTTTCGACCTCAACGCTTATTCTCATCATATCCGACCCGCAATACTTAATGAGCGCGTCCGCCGCATCTGATTTGATTTCCGTCCCTTTTAACATAAAGAGATTCTTGAGCCAGCGTCCTATAAAAACATCTCCGGGATTCGAGCACTGTATAATCTCCGCATATCTATCTAAAAACTTAAAATTCCCTCCGCTGTCTTCGATAAACAAAACCGTTGTTTCACATGGATTTTTGCAATATTCCGCAAGCGCGGTCTTATCGCTTTCGGAAAGCTTAAAATTCTTTTGCGGCGCGTAAAATATGACTTTTTTATCTCCGAAAAAAGAAAACGTATCGGCTGCGGCAACTACATCCGAAACATCCGAATCCTCCTCAAATCTTAAAAAACCTACGCCCCATTCATCGGCAGAAATTACGTCCCTGAGTTTATTTATTACCCCGTCTTTTAGATAAGCGTCGTTTCCTCTAAAAATATAAACGGGGACTAATTTGACCGGGTCAAATTCTACAGCGTTCACGCTCTTCCTCCGTATGCTACCCAAATATCATATACATTATATCATTTTAATGTTTTTAAGTAAAGCGAACCGCGGATTTATTTTTTTGATTTTTTGCGCGTCGCAAATCATAATTTATAAAAAATAAAATCTAAAAGTCAAAACGCAATCCACGCTCTCGGTTTAAAGAACAAAAAGACCGACGAAAGAATCGTGTAACTACCTCGTTTGTCTTTTAATTCCAATTACACAAAAAAGCGAGTTTTATACGTAAAAAGCCCTTTTTTATATAAAACGCCGAACCGCTAATACGCGTATGTTTTTATACCGAAGCTCTTTTGAACCGTGGTAAACGCATGAGACTTCGTTTTTTCGCCGTCCGGCTTGCCCTCTTCCTTGCCTTTTCTCTTAGGCTCGTCTTCCGGGTCTTTGCGCTGTTTACTACCTTTTGCTTCATCGGGTTTTACATACCCCTCAAATTTTGACG
>JAISQX010000084.1 GCA_031273965.1 Clostridiales bacterium | reverse complement strand
CTCGCCTTACGTGTACTACAAAAAACACTGCATCGCCCTCTCGGATGAGCATCATCCAATGAAAGTAGACAAAACGGCTTTTATTAAAATGTTTGATTTCACCGACCTTTTTCGCCATTTTTTCATAGGCTCAAACGCCGCTTTGCCCATAGTCGGCGGCTCAATATTGGCGCACGACCATTTTCAAGGCGGCGATAAAGTGTTGCCTATGTTCGACGCGCCGAACCGCCGCGTCTTTAAAAACAAAAAATACAAATCCGTCGAGCTGAGCATAGCCGATTGGTACAACTCGGTCATTCGCCTAAAGAGCAAAAACCGCGACGATTTAATAGATTATGCCGCTTTTGTCCTCGACGCATGGCAAGGATATAGCGACAAAAGCGTAAACATAATATCTCACACGAACGATACGCCGCATAACGCCGTTACGCCGATCGCGCGTCTCGAAGCCGACGGCACATACATCCTCGATATGATTCTAAGAAATAACCGCACAGACGAGAAGTTTCCGTTTGGAATCTTCCATCCTCCGGTTGAATTTCATAATATAAAAAAAGAAGGAATAGGAATAATAGAGGTCATGGGACTCTTTATACTCCCCGGCAGGCTCTACGAAGAAAGTCACGAATTAGTCGAATATCTGTCCGGAGAAAAAGAACTCGTCATCGAAAATCTCTTCCGCGAGGAACATAAACTCTATAAGCACTCTCATGCCCTACTCCAACTCGCCAACGACAACGGTTTAAATATGGAAAAAAGCGCCGCCGAACAAGCAGTTATAAATTATATAAACGCCTCCTGCGAAAAAATACTGGAATGCACCGCCGTATTCAAAAATACCGTGGAAGGTCAAGCGGCTTTTGAAAAATTTGTGAAAATCTTAATATGATTATTAAAAGCGCGCGATAAGAAAACTCTTTTTAAAAAAAGTTTTCTCGCGCGCGTTCTTTTTTTTACAAGCTTACTTTTTTTAATTTCGCCCCTCCGTTAGCATAACCTTTAAATCGTTCAAAGCTCTCTCGGCATACGCCGATTTTCTCAGTTTTTTATCCTTTATCTCTATCGGAGGCAAAAGTCCGTAATTGCCGTTCATAGGCTGAAAATATCTTGAGTCGGACTCGGATATATACTTACTTAGCGCCCCCGATATCGTGGTCGCCGGTAAAATAAACGGCGGCTTGTTCATAAGCGTATTTGCCGCGTTTATCGAAGCGACGAGTCCGCTCATCGCGCTTTCGACATAACCCTCGACTCCGCTTAATTGTCCCGCGATAAAGATATTTTTTCGTTCCCCCGTCTTTAGCGCAAAAGTATTGGTCAAAATTGCCGGAGCGTTTACGAATGAATTTCTGTGCATTACGCCGTATCGTAAAAATTCGGCGTTTTTTAATGCGGGAATCATAGAAAATACGCGTTTTTGCTCTCCGAATGTCAGATGAGTTTGAAAACCCACGAGATTGTACATCGTCGCTTCCCTGTTTTCTTTTCTCAATTGAACCACCGCATAAGGGCGAACATTGTTTTTGTCGTACAATCCCACGGGCTTCATCGGACCGAAACGTATCGCGTCAAAGCCGCGTTTTGCCATGACCTCGACGGGCATACATCCCGAAAAAACTTCGCTTCCCTCAAAATCTTTTACGGGGGAACAATCGGCGCTCACTAAAGCCTCGTAAAACGCGGAATATTGCTCTTTATTCATGGGACAATTCAAATAATCGTCCGCCTCTCCCTTTCCGTACCTCGACGCAAAAAACGCGTTGTCCGTATCTATGCTATCCGCTGCGACAATCGGCGCCGCCGCATCAAAAAAATAAAGCGTATTCTTTCCCGTAAGCCGCTCTATGCTTCTCGTCAAAGGTTCGCTCGTCAAAGGACCCGACGCCACTATCCATATGCTCTCGCCGTCTATATCTTTTACTTCTTCGCATATTATCTTAATGTCGCGCTTTAAAAGTTCCTCTTTTACCTTAAGAGAAAAGCCCTCTCTGTCCACGGACAAAGACGAACCCGCCGGTACGCGCGTTTTGTCCGCACACTTCAAAATAAGAGAATCCATAATGCGCAGTTCTTCTTTTAAAAGCCCTGAAGACGTTTCTACGTCCTCGCTCTTTAGACTGTTGCTGCATACAAGCTCCGCAAAATTCCCCGTTCTATGAGCGGGCGTCATGCGTTTCGGACGCATTTCATACAGTTCCGTTTCAACTCCCCTCTTAGACAGTTGATACGCCGCCTCGCATCCCGCAAGTCCGGCGCCTATGATCTTTACTTTTTTTATCATGCTTATATTATATCATACCGGCGCGCGTTCTTTATAATCTTTTTTTAGATAAAAACATACCGGATTATTCTCATAGAGGCTGCGGAATAATTAATTTGAGATTTTTGCGAGCGGACTTTTGAGATAAATTTTCGCCTTTTTGTGCCTTAGGGCGTAGCGGAGCTACGTTAAAAGGCGCAAAAGACAGAATTTAACCAAAATGATGCCGCAAAAAATAAAGCAACAAGGTTGCGGTTAATTATTCCGCAACCTCATAATGAAAAAAATAATCGGTCTGTTTATATCAAATTTATGAAGCCAAAAAATATTTGACCTCTTTCAATACGGCGAAAATCCTTTCGCTCTATATGAGTACGCTCTAATTATACGCCCTCAAATACATTTCTTTTATTTCTGACATAAGCGGGAATCTGGGATTTGCGCCCGTACATTGGTCGTCGAACGCGTCCTCCACCATTTTATCGAGTCTTTCCTTAAAGACTTCCTCGTCAATCCCCGCCTCTCTTATACTCAAAGGAATATTCAAAGTCTTTTTTAACTCGTCTATTTTTTGCGTAAGTTTATCGATTTTTTCCGCGTCGGTCTTACCCGTTAATCCTATATATGAAGCAAAATCCGCGTATCTTTTTGCGCATTCGGGATATTTATACTGCGGAAACGTGCCCATCTTTACGGGCGCCTCCGCGGCGTTAAATCTAATAACTTCGTTTATGAGCAACGCATTCGCTATGCCGTGCGGAAGATGATGATAAGAGCCCAGCTTATGCGCCATAGAATGACAGACGCCCAAAAACGCATTCGCAAAAGCCATGCCGGCCATGCACGACGCGTTAGCCATTTTTTCACGCGCATCGGGATCCGCCGCGCCGTTTTCATAAGCGCGCGGTAAATATTCAAAAATCTGTTTAGCGGCTTCCTTGGCTATACCATTGGTATAATCGGTAGCCATAACCGACGCCAAAGCCTCCAAAGCATGCGTAAGCGCGTCTATTCCCGCCGCCGCCGTAAGCCCTTTCGGAATATTCATCATGAGATCGGAGTCTACTATAGCCATGTCCGGCATAAGTTCGTAGTCGGCAAGCGGATATTTGGTTCCCGTGCTTTCGTCGGTTATAACCGCGAACGGAGTGACTTCCGAACCGGTTCCGGCGGTTGTCGGCACCGCGACGAAGTACGCTTTTTCGCCCATGCGCGGAAATTCATTGACGCGTTTTCTTATATCCATAAACCTCATCGCCAAATCTTCAAAAACAACCTCGGGATGCTCGTACAGCACCCACATGATTTTTGCCGCGTCCATAGGCGAACCGCCGCCGACGGCTATTATCAAGTCCGGCTTAAATTCCGACATGGTTTTTGCGCCTTCTTTTGCGCAGGCAATCGTCGGATCCGGCGCAACGTTAAAGAAAGTCGCATGACGGATACCCATTTCGTCCAGTTTGTCGGTTATCTTCTTTGTAACGCCGTTCTCATACAGGAATTTATCCGTTACTATAAACGCATTTTTTTTCTTAAGTACGTCTTTAAATTCCCTGACCGCGACTCCAAGGCTGCCTCTCTTAAAATACACTTTCTCCGGCGTCCTAAACCACAACATATTCTCTTTCCTTTCGGCTATCGTTTTTATATTTAATAAATGCTTTACTCCGACGTTCTCGGAAACGCTGTTCCCACCGCGGCTTCCGCAACCCAACGTCAATGACGGGGCGACCTTAAAGTTATACAAATCGCCTATCGCACCATGCGACGACGGCGTATTTATCAAACACCGTCCGGTTTTCATAACTCTCTGCCATTTTTCTATCTTTTCTCTGCCCGTAACCGTATTCGCATATATCGCGGACGTGTGCCCGAGTCCGCCGCCGTCTACAAGCTCCGCCGCTTTTTGAACGGCGTCGTCAAAGTTTTTCGCCTTGTACATAGCAAGCACCGTGCTTAATTTTTCGTGCGCAAATTCTTCGCCTTCGTCCGTGCGCTCCACCTCTCCTATAAGGATTTTGGCGTTCTTCGGCACCTCAAATCCGGCAATTTCAGCGATTTTATACGCGCTCTGTCCGACGATTTTTGCGTTGAGCGCTCCGTTTACGAGTATGACCTTTCTCACCTTATCGGTTTGCTCTTTATCAAGAATATAGGCTCCCCTGTATTCTATTTCCTTTTTAAATTCGTCGTAAACGTCGCGCAACACGATAACCGATTGCTCCGAAGCGCAAATCATTCCGTTATCAAAGGTTTTTGAAAGCAAAATAGAAGAAGCCGCCGTCTTTATATCCGCGGTTGAATCGACTATAACGGGGGTGTTTCCGGGCCCCACGCCTATAGCCGGTTTACCGCTGCCGTATGCGGCTTTTACCATGCCGGGACCCCCGGTAGCCAATATTATATCGGCTTCCGCCATAACCTTAGCCGACAGCGGAACCGTCGGTTCGTCTATCCAAGCAATTATATTCTCCGGCGCCCCCGCCTTTACCGCCGCCTCAAGAATTATCTTTGCCGCGGCTATCGTACACTTTTTTGCTCTCGGATGCGGGCTTATGATAAGTCCATTCCTTGTCTTTAACGCCAAAAGGCTTTTGAATATAGCCGTGGACGTCGGATTAGTCGTCGGAATGACGGCGGCTATGACGCCAACCGGTTCCGCCGTCTTTGTTATTCCAAAAGACTCGTCGCTCTCTATTATGCCGCATGTCTTCGTGTCTTTGTACGCGTTATAGATATACTCCGACGCGTAATGGTTCTTTATCACCTTGTCCTCGACAATACCCATTCCCGTCTCCTCGACGGCAAGTTTGGCAAGCATAATTCTCGCCTTGTTTGCCGCAAGCGCCGACTCAAAGAATATTTTGTCGACTTGAACTTGATTGTATTGAGAAAACTTCTCTTGCGCCTTCCTTACTTCTTCCAGTCTCTTTGCCAACGTAGCGTCGTCGTTGACTACGGTGTAGTTGTTCATTTCAATCCATTTCTCCTTGTTTTTTCTTCGCCCTGCAAGCGCGCGGGAGGATTTGAAGTCTAAAAGCGCATTATAAAGCACTCCTACTCGTCTAAAATTTTTCCTATTGCCGACCCGAACTGCGCTTAACCTTTGTTTATAGATATTTCGATATCGATATTATATTATCTATTATATGTTAAACTCATAATGATGTCAAACAAAAAATCGCGGTTTTAAAAATTTTTTTTTAAAACCGACGAGCAACCGCGAAACTATCATAAAAAAATTGCTCTCAAAAAAATCGAAAGCAACGCAAGCCGTATCACGCCGAAGAGTGCGCGCACTCTTCGTGAATCGGTGTCGGCAAATAAAATTTAAAAAAATTGTGAGATTAGTCTGTAAGCCGAGTTCTGTCTTGGGCGGTCATCTGTCTAGGCGCGCCGTTACCGGAGCGCTCAAGCGATTTATAAGGACAAGACGGGCAGCCTATGCGTCCTTATTCTCTTGCATCAAGCGGGGTTTACATAGCGCGTAATGTCGCCAAAACGCCGGTGAGCTCTTACCTCGCCTTTCCATCCTTGCATAAAAAATTCTATGCGGTTTATTTCTGTTGCACTTTCCTTGAGGTCACCCTCACAGGGGGTTATCCTGCGCCCTGCCCTATGATGCTCGGACTTTCCTCATCGGCAAAACCGATGCGACCGTCCGGCTAACTCACAAATGTTTTGTCTAATATATCAATCCTTTAACAAAAGAACGATAATAAGCGCTATTTCCCCTACCGGAAAAAAAATTAAAAGCAGCGCCAATAGCACGGGAAGTTTAACTTTGCGAAGACGCCTAATCGTTATTCCCACAAAAGGAACGATGGTGAGCGCAAACGCAACAAGACCGAGAAGGGTAAAAATAACTCCCACCACTCCGTTCAGCAGGCTTAGCGCGCTCAACAGCAAATAAACAACCGTGCAGGTTATCGTAAAAACTGCAAATTCTTTCTTCTCGGCAGTTCCGCGGAAATTTAAATAATCTTTTTTTAGCACTTTCAAAAAGAGTTCCGAACAACTTTTTACTTCTTTAGAAAAATCACCCATAAAATCCTCTCCCATTAGATTTTGATACGTTATACAATTTCCATTGTATATTTATATATATAGTACCACAAATACAAAAATAGTCAACCATTTTAGACAAAGTTTTTTAAATTTTTTAATTTTTTTTTGATTTATAGCGCCAAGCTTACGTTAATTTTGAATTTTTAGTTCTTTTTATCGTTTTTTTGACCAAACTAACGGTATGAGAAATTTGAATAATCGTTATACCGATATGGCGGTGGAGCTGTCCGGATTAAAATCCGGTTCTTCGTCCTCCATCCGCTCCGGAATAGAAAAAACCGTTTCCGTGATAAAAAAAGCCGACGAAGAAAAATACGGAAAACCTGAAGGGAAATATATAACTATAGAGTGTAGCGACTTTTTTAAAAACGAACCGCAAAAAGAAAATCTGTCTACGGCTCTTTTTGAGAGCCTTGTAGAGCTAATTAAACATCTGAATATTCCGACCGTCAAAAAAATTCTTGTCGTAGGCGTTGGGAACGTTATGATGACGGCGGACTCACTCGGTCCCGAATGCGCTAACAAGATAAATCCGGTTCTTGACGGTAAAATAAGCCTGCATACCCTTATCCCGAACGTCATCGGCATGACCGGCATAGAATCTTTTGACCTTGTCTTTTGCGCCGCTAAAAAAATACAACCCGACTTGATTATAGCAATCGACACGCTCGCCGCAAACAAAACTCACCGTTTGTCATACGCATTTCAAATGTCGACGTCCGGATTACAGCCGGGAGGCGGAGTGAAGAATCACCGCCCCGCTCTGAATTTTTTCACTCTAAACACACCGGTAATAGCCGTCGGCGTACCGCTTGTCGTCTACGCCATAAATCTGGCGAAGGATATTCTGGAAGTCTACGGATACGATATCACGACAAAAAAGAGTCCTAAGGACAAACCGCTTGAAAACATGATAGTTACCGTAAAAGATATAAATGTTGCGGTTGGCGAATGCTCCGACGTGATTTCGGCGGCGATATCTATGTTTGGACAAGCGAATACTATATTTTAGCAATATAATACTCTACAACGCACTTCTTTTTGGAATACTCGCGCATCTTCTGCGCTTGAAGATTCTTATTCTACAAAGTCAAACTCTATATCGCCTACTATTATGGTATCGCCGTCTTTTACGCCCTCCGCACGAAGCTTGTCTATAACGCCTTTTTCGTTTAATACGCGCTGAAAATATCTGAACGACTCGTCGTTGCTAAGAGAAACGTTTCGTTCAAGCTTTTTTATAAGTCCGCCTACTATTTCGTATGTTCCCTCTTGCTTTTTTATTATTTCAAACGCATCTTCTTCGACGTTGTCATATTCGTATTCGTCCGTTTGCATAGGCTCAAGCGGCGGCAGCTTTTTTAGTTGATCGTATATCTCTCTTAACAGCTCTTCATGTCCGATATACGCCGCCGCGGAAATTTTTAAAACCTTTACCTTAGCCTTTTTTTCAAACCTTTCGACGGCTTTTTCGTCGGTCAACAAATCGCACTTGTTGGCGGCGACAATCTGAGGCTTTTCGGTAAGAGCGAGACCGTATTCCTTAAGTTCGCGATTCACCGTTTTATAATCCTCATACGGGTCGCGTCCTTCTCCGCCGCTAATATCGACGATGTGGACTATCAACCGCACTCTCTCTATATGCCGCAAAAAATTCTGCCCTAACCCGGCGCCGGCGCTAGCGCCCTCTATAAGCCCGGGTATATCGGCTATTACGAAGCTGTCGTCAAAATATTTGACGACTCCGAGGTTTGGCGTAAGCGTCGTAAAATGATAATTGGCTATCTTGGGCTTCGCGTTCGTCAGCACCGATAAAAGCGTGGATTTCCCCACATTCGGAAAACCCACAAGCCCGACGTCGGCAATGGTTTTTAGTTCCAATACAATCTTTGTCTCCGCCGTCTTTTCTCCGTGTTGGCTAAAATCGGGAGATTGTCTCGTCGGCTTAGCAAAGCGCGCGTTTCCTCTTCCTCCTCTTCCGCCTTTTAAAACAAGCTTTGTTTCACCCTCATAAAAGAGATCCGCGACGGTTTTCCCCGTCGACTTGTCGCGAATGATTGTTCCGGCGGGTACTCCGATAACAATGTCGCCGCCCGATTTTCCGCTCATATTATTTATACCGCCGTTCTCGCCGTTTTCGGCAAAATATTTGCGCTTATATTTAAAATCAATCAGGGTATTTATATTTTTATCGGCGGCAAAAATAACGTTTCCGCCGTCGCCGCCGTCGCCACCGTCCGGTCCTCCCATCATTACATATTTTTCACGATGAAAAGAAACCGCTCCGTTGCCGCCATTGCCGGCTTTTATAGTTATTTCCGCTTTGTCTATGAACATATGCCCCCCTCTCGCAATTTACAAAACTCGCGCGCCGATTATGTCGCGATTATGTCATTTGACGGTATGTATATAATAAACTATTCCGCCGCAACGCCCAATTTTTTCATCATTGCGCGCGCCGCCGTTTTTCCGTTTCCCATCGCCAATATGACCGTCGCCGCGCCCGTAACCGCGTCGCCGGCGGCATATACGCCTTCCTTGGACGTCTCAAAATGCTCGTCGACGACTATCGTTCCGCGCTTGTCAAATTCTATTATCGACGTCGAATTTCTTATTATGGGATTCGGACTTGTTCCGAGCGCGACTATCACTTCGTCGCAATCTAATATAAATTCGCTTCCCTCTATTGGAACGGGACGCCTTCTGCCTTTTTCATCCGTATCGCCGAGTCTCATGCTAACGCATTTTAATCCGGCAACATGCGAATTTTCTCCCAAAATCTCAATAGGCGCCGACAAAAGACGGAATATTATCCCCTCTTCTTCCGCATGATGCACTTCCTCCCGTCGGGCGGGAATCTCGTCTCTCGATCTTCTGTAAACTATATAAACTTCCTCCGCCCCTAATCGCAAAGCCGTTCTCGCGGCGTCCATAGCGACGTTTCCCGCTCCTATTACCGCGACTTTTTTGCCGACGTACACGGGCGTGGCGGAGTTCGGTTCATATGCCTTCATGAGGTTTACTCTCGTCAAAAACTCATTCGCCGAGTATACTCCGTTTAAATTTTCACCTTTTATATTCAAGAACACCGGAAGCCCCGCTCCCGTTCCCAGAAATACCGCGTCATAATCCGCCATAAGGTCTTCTATAAAAATTGTCTTGCCTATCACAATATTTGTTTGAATATTTACGCCTAATTCCGAGAGCAAATCAATCTCGGACTGCACAAGCTTCTTGGGTAACCGAAATTCGGGTATTCCGTAAACCAATACGCCTCCGGCTTTGTGGAATGCTTCGAATACGGTGACTCCGCAGCCGTTTTTTGCAAGCTCCGCCGCGACGGTCAAGCCCGCGGGCCCGCTGCCCACGACGGCTATTTTAACATTGTTCTTTTTCACCGCACGCGCCGCGTTCATTGACGTTCTTGCGGCAAAATCCGCCGCGTATCTTTCAAGCGCTCCTATGGAAACAGCCCCTCCGGCTCTCGGATTATTTCTCACGCACAGCTTTTCGCACTGCTCCTCCTGAGGACAAACCCTGCCGCATATACCGGGAAGGTGATTGTTTTTTCTAATTTCAAAATACGCCTCTCCCACGTCGCCTTTTTTTATCAAATCAATAAATAAAGGTATATTCGTGCCTACGGGGCAGCCTTGAATACATTTTGCATTCTTACACTTCAGACATCTTTCCGCCTCAATTATTGCCGTTTTGTCGTCAAACCCCAAAGCAACTTCGGAAAAATTTTTTATCCGTTCTATCGGCTCCTGTTCCGCCATCCTCTGTCTGTCCGCCATATAAAACTCCTTACGGTTCATTAAAAACTTTTTTAACCTATTTTTTGTCAATGGATTCGTCGTTCAAAAGCCGGCATATGTGTTCCTTTTCCCTTGTTTTATAAAAACCCGCGCGGCTCGCCGCTTCCTCAAAATCCACCTCGTGACCGTCAAATTCCGGTCCGTCCACACAAGCGTATTTTGTCTTTCCGCCTACCGTAAGACGGCATCCGCCGCACATACCCGTGCCGTCGACCATCAGAGTATTCATACTTACGACGGTATGGACTCCGTACTCCTTTGTAAGTTTCGCAACCGCTCTCATCATCGGCATTGGCCCCACGGCGAACACAACGTCGTATTTTTCTCCTCTCTCTATCAGTTTTTTTATCGCATCCGTTACGAAACCCTTTTCGCCCTTTGAGCCGTCGTCCGTCATAATGTACATGTTGTCCGCA
>JAISQX010000061.1 GCA_031273965.1 Clostridiales bacterium | reverse complement strand
GTTTTTTATGGCGCGTCGGACGATAAGGCATGCAGCAAGGCTATTTTTGAATCCGACGGATACAATCACAAGACAACGTACGTTTCCGGTATTCTTCATGACGAATGCCTTAAATTGATAAAGGATTTTTTTGCGGAGCAAAGAGGCAAAAGATAGAGGCGGGCGATAGTTCCGGTTCAAATGCGTCGAGCGTTTTGCTCTATCAATATATCTATTTTGCGCATATCGATATCACGGTAATAATACAGACGAGGTTCAATTCCGGCACTGAAATAACTTTTCATTATTTCGGACGCAACAAACGTTTCAAATACGGCTCCGGCAAAAGCTCCGACCATAAGCGTTTCCGTGACAAGCCATAATGAGGTTGCGGAATAATTAATTTGAGATTTTTGCGAGCGGACTTTTGAGATAAATTTTGACCTTTTTGCGCCTTAGGGCGTAGCGAAGCTACGTTTAAAGGCGCAAAAGACAGAATTTAACCAAAATGATGCCGCAAAAAATCAAGCAACAAGGTTGCGGTTAATTATTCCGCAGCCTCAATGAAAAATCATCGGAAAGAACGCTATAAAAAAACAAACAAGACGCTATATCGCGGCGTCTTGTTCGTTTAAAAATAAATATCTTGCATGGCGCGCCTTAAGGAATTCGAATCCCTAACCTTCGGTTCCGTAGACCGACGCTCTATCCAATTGAGCTAAAGGCGCATATAAAGTTTTGGAGCGGTAATAGTATATATCATAAAGAAATTATTGTCAATTTATTTTTTGCATAATTTAAAGCGAGGCAGGGCGTAGCGGATTGTAAATTAAATTGTCGCGCATTTTTGTGCGTAAACTCTAAAGCGAGAGATAGAGCTTATACAAAAAACTCGCGCGCAAATTTTAGAATTTTAGAGGACGGACGGGTATTTTACGCCCAAAAGAGAGTTTTTGTCAAAAAACGAAATTACAGCCAAAAAAGACCGTGTCGAAATCTTGTACGGCATGTAAAAACTCCTTTATTCTAAGACGGCGCGTCGCGCCGCGCCGTTATATATCACGTCTTGTGTTCCAAAAATTTTCTTGCCACAACTTAATCCCACGACTTTAAAATACCCGGCTTTTTCTCAAATTTTTTTGACGCTTTTTCTTGAACATTCCCGTCCGATATAGTATAATATTATAGCTATGCAAAACCTTAATTTTTTATGGACCCAAGTCTCGGACACTCTTTCATCCGCCATGTCTCAGGTCAGCTTTGACGTGTGGATAAAGACTCTCGTCCCGCTTTGTGTTGTCGAAAATAAACTCATACTTATAACGCCGTCGATTTCGTCGCAGGTTCTTATCAATAAGAATTATCTCGACTGTATCCGCGCGGCGCTCATTAAGCACACCGAAAACAGCCAAAACGTTGATTCGGGCGGCGGAGAATGCGATATAAACGACATCGAGATAATTACCGAGGCGCAAAAAGAGGATTTTTTAAAGAAATCTGAAACGGACGAAGAGCCGTCCGCGCTCATATCGGCGCAAAAAGAGGACGATTATTCGAGCGTCTTTGTACCGAAGTATACCTTTGACAATTTTGTCGAAGCCGATTCCAACAAATTCGTCGCTTCGGCGGCGAAAGCCGTCGCGGAAAACCCCGGAACCAGGTACAATCCTCTCTTTATATACGGGGGGGTCGGTTTGGGTAAGACTCACATCATGCACGCCATAGGCAATCACCTCCGCAAGCATAATCCTTCCCTAAAGATAATTTGCGTGCCTACCGAGAAGTTTACAAACGAGCTTATCGATTCCATAAGAAACAACAGGGATAATCGCGAATTTCGCGAGAAATACCGGAGCGCGGACGTTCTGATGATGGACGACATCCAATT
This sequence comes from Clostridiales bacterium, assembly GCA_031273965.1. Classification (GTDB taxonomy): domain Bacteria; phylum Bacillota; class Clostridia; order Christensenellales; family JAISNN01; genus JAISNN01. The sequence continues at coordinate 950 of JAISQX010000061.1, read as the reverse complement.
CTTGTCGGGTAAAGCCGGTACCCAGGACGCCGTGTTCCACACGTTCAACGATCTGTATCAGAGCGGAAAACAAATAGTCATGACATCCGACAAGCCGCCAAAGGAGATTTCTCATCTGGAGGAAAGGCTTCGTTCACGTTTTTTGTCGGGGCTTCTCGCGGATATTCAACCGCCCGACGTCGAAACGAGACTTGCGATTCTAAAAAAGAAAGCCCTTCAAGAAAAATATAATATAGATCCGATAGTTCTAAACTTTATCGCCGAGAAAATCAACAGCAATATCCGCGAGATGGAAGGTTTACTTTCGCGCGTTGTGTTTTATTCGACTCTTGTCGGAAAGCCCGCCAACAGTCTTGCTCTTGCGGGCGAAGCGCTAAAGGATTATGTCGACGTAAAAAAAGAAAGCTTGACGGCGCATGATATAATAAACGCGTGTTGTAATTATTTTAATATTACAAAGGGCGAAATCACGGGAAAAAAGAAAAATAAGGAAGTCGTCGAACCGCGACAAATAGCCATCTATATGATAACGGACATGCTTTCGCTTCCGCTTGTTTCCATAGGACATCTCTTCGGGGGGCGCGACCATACCACCGTAATACACGCTCGGGATAAGATAGCCGAACGTATAAAGTCAGATCCGAGGATAAAAGCCAAAATCGTCGATATACAAACGTATATTCGAGAGGTAAAGGTTTTGGAGTAGGGAACGTCATTGGGGCTTGCGCATAAAAGTGCGCAAGCCCTTGCTTTAAGTTCCAGGTAAAAGCCAAAATAAAAGGTATAGAACGTCGCAATTTGCGACTAAATAGAGCATATTTGGGGAGAAAAATTGTGTATAAATGTGTTGTGATGCACAAAAAAACGTACAAAAAGCGGAAAAAGCAAAAAAAAAGCTGAAATTTTTTTATTTTTGACTTGACAAGGAAAGTAAAGGAGAGTATACTATA
>JAISQX010000157.1 GCA_031273965.1 Clostridiales bacterium | reverse complement strand
TCTTTTAGTATCCTGATTGTCGATTTGTCGTCCAACCCGACAACTACTTCGTCAAACTCTATTTTGATAATTTTTGCCATAATATTCTTCTCCAATATTATTTTTTATGTTTACAACTAATATATGCATTTCTCAACATAAGCGATATAAATCTTACATTTCATGTTTATTATACCACAAAATACATCGTTTCGCAACAAATTTTATCAAAAAGGAGTGGACAAGTCGTGCGCTAAAAATCGACTTATTCGGCGCGGTCTACGGCTTACCATGGCATACATATGCGTTTACTCCGTTTTCGCTTCCTTTTCGCTCCGCAATAAACCAAAATATCTCGTCAAGCTCAAACGCCTCAAAATCCGTTGTTTCACTTATATACATCGCTTCGGTTTTTTTTAATCCAATTGTATACGTTAGACTTGCTCATGCCGTATATTTTACCTATCTCTCTGCCGCTTACGCCGGCAAAATGTTCTTTTATCGCAAGTTGTCTGACTTCCTCTGAATAAGCGTGACTTTTTGGCTCGGGCGTATACGTTTTTTTGCATTTCATGCAACAGAACCGCTGACTTCCCGCCGCCGTTAATCCGCGCTTATGCTGTTTTTCAGTTTCACCGCATCTCGGACATCTTTTCTCTTGCTTATCCATTTTTTTATTATATCACAATGTTCAATAATTGTCCACTCCTACTAACCGTTGTTGCATTAGCTTTTTCAATTCAGGCTTTGGGAATATTAGACGAACACGATATCGGGTTGGAAGAAACCCCGCTTGACCGTCATTTAAACTTTTCTAAGAGAACGTTTATGTTTGTCAGTCTTTTTAAAGAGTTTACGCCGCTTTCGACAAATTTCCAGGACTCTTCGTAAGTCCAATTCCTTACGACCTTTTGCTCCTTCAAAAAAACCGGAAACTCCTTCTCTCTGCCCTTAAAGCTTTGAGCAAATCCGTAAGCACAGCTTTCCTTTTCGCCGTCGGTACAATTAGCGGAATTACAAAATACATGCTCCATATTCGCCCCAAAAAAATAAATTGAATAATTGACGCCTTTTATCGAATTGACGGAGCTTAAATGTTTCAAAACCTCGGATTTTCGCCTGTTTCTTTCGATTATTTTAAAGGATTTTCCCGTTCTTATATGCTTATTATCATAAAAAATATCCGCGTCCTTGTCATAGATTATCCGCCTATCCGACAAAAAGACTCCGTCTAAGTCGGTCAAATGTATTATTTCCATGATATCCGTCTTTTTAAACGCTATATTCCGCGTCAAAAAATCTTTTACGTAAGCGGCAATCTTGCCGTCAATATTTTCGACCGTCGTCTCCTCCTCGGATGTGACGTCGCCGTATATAGTCTTAAAACAGATTTTTTTATCGCTAAAAATCTTTTTCAAAATATTTTCAAGCGCTATTTTGTCCGTCGAGCCCTCGACAATGAACAACAGCAGCTTTTTAAAGTTTATTCGCTTTGCTTTCATAATGAAAAGGCTTCCTTTATATGCACAAAATTTCTTTACCGGCGCGCGCCGCCATTGCCCGCAATCCGTAACGCCAAACTCAATTCCGATAGATTTGTTTCGTCAAACAGTTTTTCTTCTTGACCGCCCAATTCTATCGTTCTGTAATAAAAATCTCTTAGATTGCCGTTTGACTTTACATTCGTCAAGCGTATATACCGTTTTTTTGGATTGCAAGACGAAAAATATATGTTCTCTCTGTCAAGCACCTCTATCGGTCTTAGGTTATGCGACGTAAAAATAAGCTGCCCTCTCGCATTATCCCGAAGCACGGACAAAAGCTCGCCCAAAAGATATTCAAAAATTCCCGCGTCAAATTCGTCTATAAGCACCGTCGTGTTTTCTCCGTTATAAAACGAAATGAGTACGCTCAAAATAGATATAATCTTTTTTATACCCTCGGATTCATTCCGTAAAGGAAGCTTTGTGCCGGCGGAACACGCCAAAAGCTCAAAGCGCATACACGGCGCGCCGCTATCGTCGACTTGCTCCCCATATTCCTTAACCTCTATCTGCAAGTTTGGGACAAGGCATTTTATGACCACGTTCAGTTGTCCTATAAGCACGCTTACGTCCTTATATCCCACCATCGGAAAAAGTGTGGGCTGGTCAAGCCTTATCCCCGCTTCGCCTTTGACTATTCGCGTACCGCCGTCCTCTATCTTGAAGCTGAACGGTATCAATTCATTCAGGCTTATAATACCGCTGTGCGAATTTTTTATAACGAAGAGATCCATACTTGCGTACTGACCCAACGCCGAAATCACCGCCAGAAGTTCGTTCGCTCCGCCGCTCTTTTTTAGTAACTCCATAACCGACGGATTGAAAATAAAAGACATTTTATGTTCCTTTGACAGCACCTTTTGAGCGTAAAGGTTTGTTTTTAGCTTTTTATCTCCGCCCGTAAGGGTATCAAATAGCCTTTTGGGCAAAAAAATGTTTTCCTCCTCAAAATCACATACAACAGACGCGCGATATTTGTCTCCGTCCATGCCGAAACATTTTAGGCTTTCTTTCGCCACGGAAAAATCGGTATTGTTTTCGATAAATTTTAATACCGCTTCATAGGATACAAAGTATTTTTTTTCGTTTACCGAAACGGAAAACTCCACGGTTACGGAGGAGCGCTCGGCGTTTACGTAAAGACAATCAAAAAAACGCCGCACAAGACCGCGCCCCATAAACAATTCCTGTATTATTTCCATACAGTCTATAACCGCGGTTTTACCGGAGCCGTTTTGTCCGTAAATCCCTATTATATCGCAATCTCCGCCGTTTCGCTTTTTATTTCGGAATTTAATATAACCGCCCTCTACATTTTTTATATTTTCCAGTCTTATGCTTTCTAGCTTGACCGTATACCTCATAAATAACTCCGTTTAATCTTGTAACGATTTTTGATTACGTCCTTACGCCTTAGCAGTAACCTCTATTTCTATCAATACGCCTTTTGGTAAAGCCGCGACTTCCACGGTGCTTCTCGCGGGATACGGCGGCTTAAAATATTCTTCGTATATACCGTTCATGACCGAAAAATCTCCGAGGTTTTTCATAAAAACCGTGGTTTTTACAACGTTATCAAAATTCAATCCTTTCTCGCCCAAAACCGCCGCAATATTCAAAAAGACCCGCCTCGTCTGTAATACTATGCCGTCGGGAATACTTCCGTCATTCGGGTCAACCGGTATCTGTCCGGACAAATACACGGTATCCCCCGCCGCAATACCCTGCGAATACGGCCCTATGGCTTTAGGCGCGCCGTTGCTTTTTATTTCTTCTTTCATATTAACACCTCTTTTTTATATTTTTTTTGATTTATCAAAAAATAATTCTTTTCACTTGGCGCTTGCGCCTTCAAAATAACAGTCCTCCGATTTTTGACTCGGCAAAATTCATTTCCTATAAACTATAATCTAGGAAGCCGAGTGGCGCGGACAAGCTCGCTTGTCCATGACCGAGGCGACGACGATTCAAATTTATAGGAAGTAGCGCGTACTTGTTCGCGCGTAGAAGCGTTATGCTTCTAATTTTTGACTCGGCAAAAATCATTTCCTATAAACTATAATCTAGGATGCCGAGAGGCGCGGACAAGCTCGCTTGTCCATGACCGAGGCGACGACGATTCAAATTTATAGGAAGTAGCGCGTACTTGTTCGCGCGCAGAAGCGTTTATGCTTCTAATTTTTGACTCGGCAAAAATTACTTCCTATAAATTATACCATGCTTCTCCCCTCCTTTACAATAACTTTTATCTAAATATAAAAATTTAGTTTGATTTTTATAACAACGACGGCATTTTATATCCGTCGGATATCTCAAGCGCACATAAGCGAACGGGGTACAAAGTGGAAAATACGACAAAGAGCCGTTCAAATTGTCATCTTTGAACGGCTCTTTGCCAATAAAATATAAGGAAAATTTATGAAAATGTCGTTCGACACTTTTAGAGTATTACGCAACTATTTTTTATGTAAAAGTGAAAAGCGGCTTTCCCACATTTTTTCATAATGAAAAACATTTTTTTGAACGGCGGGCTCATAATAAACATTCTCAACCGAGTTTGACAGGCGCTCCTTCGCGTATTCGTATATTCCCGTTTCGCAAGAACCGCAATCCGAATCGCTTAACAGATTTTCCGACGACGCCGCCCGTTGCTCAATCGCGCTTTTGTATAGATAGGCGTTGATGTTGACCGCCGCGTTGATTGAGGGCGCCTGATTGCTCGCTATCATAAGCAACAATATTATAAACGTATTCATATACTGCTTACCGCCCTCCTTCAATACCGTTTTTACTTTACGTCATTATTATATAATCTCATTATTAAGTCTTCTTTAACCTTATGTTAATTTTTTATTAATTAAAAAAAGCGGATAGATTTTTGTAAGCGATATAATAACGTTAAAAAAACACACTTAAACTAACGTCTTTATTTCAATCGGAATTTCTTTGTCAAAAAAATCAATCATAAAACTATTTTTCCATGCATTTATAAGAATATGAACGCGTTATTTTTGGTAATCATGGTTATATCGATAGGAATACTAACCGTCGTTTCACCCGATTCCATATTGGGAATCATGATTGACGGCGGCAAGAGCGCGTTAGAGCTTTCTCTAAAGCTAACAGCCATATACTCGGTTTGGCTCGCCATTCTAAAGATAGTAGAAAAAACCGGTTTAGACAAAAAAATCGTCTCCCTCTTCGAACCCGTCGTCGATTTTATGTATAAGGACGAAAATAACCGGGCAAAAGCGTATATTTCCATGAACATGACGGCAAATCTTCTTGGCATGGGCGGAGCGGCTACGCCTCTCGGCATAAAAGCCGTTAGCGAGATGAACCGCGACGCAAACAAACGAACCGCGACAACGAATATGATAATGTTTTTTGTCATAAACGCAACATCTCTCCAATTCATCCCCGCCACCGTAATAGCCCTCCGCGCCGCGGCGGGAAGCTCCGCGCCGTCGGATATACTCATGCCGAATATTATAGCTTCGGTTCTAAGCGCGGGCACCGGCTTTTTAATTGTAAGAATCATATCTTCGATAAAGAAAAAAAGAGAGGTATAAAATGGCAAATTTTATACTTCCCTTTTTGATTATTTTTCTTTTTATATACGCGGCGTTTAAAAGAATACGGGTATATGACAGCTTCATAGAGGGCATAAAAGACGCGCTCCATCTGGTGTATTCAATTTTTCCGTATCTTGCTGCCATATTTATAATGGTAAGTCTATTCAGAATAAGCGGTCTTAGCGGTTTTCTTACAAAAATTCTGGAAAAGCCGCTGGCTTTTTTTGGAATACCGTCGGAGTTGACGGAGCTTATACTTTTGCGTCCGTTCAGCGGAAACGGGAGTCTGCTTATTTTGGAGGATATTTATACAAAATATACTCCCGACAGCTACATTGCCCGCGCGGCAAGCGTAATAGTCGGAAGCTCAGATACGGCGTTCTATGTCGCCGCGGTGTATTTTTCGGAAAGCAAAGTAATAAAGCTCCGATACGCCATTCCCGCCGCTCTCATAGCCAACTTCGTCGGAATAATAGCCTCTTGTATTTTATGCAGATTTATGTGAAATCAAGCCGTCGTCCGTTACCTTACCGAAAAAATTTCTTCGCGACGTGACTTATACTTATCTTTGTCTTACAATAAGACGATTGAAATAAAAAATCTCATGCTTTGGCAGCCGGACTTATACTTATCTTTGTCTTACAATAAGGCGTCGGCTTTTTTTATATTCATTTTTTTTGCCCTATAAAAAAATATACGCCTCTCTTATCGTCTAACCTTTACGCCGCTTAAAGATAAATACTCTTTTATCTGTTTTATCGTATAATTTTTGTAATGAATCATCGACGATATCAATGCGGCGTCGGCTCCGCCGTCGGTCAAAACCTCTCTTATGTGCTCGGGCGTGCCCGCGCCGCCCGACGCCACTACGGGAACGCGCACGGCGTCGGCTATAAGTCTCATTAGCCTTATATCGTACCCTTCCCTTGTTCCGTCCGCATCGATTGCGTTTATCACTACCTCGCCGGCTCCGAGATCCACGCCTTTTTTTATCCATTCCACGGCGTCAAGCCCCGTTCTTGTGCGTCCGCCGTTTATAACGATTTCGAAGCCGGAAAGGATATGCGCCGTGCGCTCAACCCTTAAAACATCTGCGGAAAGTATCATACATTGGCTTCCGAATCGTTCCGCCACTAAAGATATAAGTTTTGGATTCTTTACGGCGTTGGAATTTAGATGTATCTTTTCGGCGCCGGCAAGTATTACCTTTACGCAATCGTCAAGGGTTCTAAGCCCCCCGCCGACGGAAAAAGGGATAAAAACCTGATTTGCCACTCTATTGACGGTTTCTATAAGTATATCACGGTTTTCAAACGATGCGTTGATATCATAAAAGACTAATTCGTCCGCGCCGTCCGAATAATACCGCCCCGCGGCTTCCACGGGATCCCCGATTTCTTTCGTATTGACAAACTTTACGCTTTTTGCAAGATTTCCGTTCCTGATATCGAGGCAGGCAATAAGGCGTTTACTCAGCATGCGCTTCCCCCTCCCATTTCGCAAAATTTTTTAGGAGCGTAAGCCCGGCTTCTCCGCTTTTTTCCGGATGAAACTGAGTGGCAAACATATTCTCCTTGCCTATCACCGCCGTAAAGACTATGCCGTGCTCCGAAAGAGCCACGGAATCGTCTGGATTTTTTGGGTCCACATAGTAAGAATGTACAAAATAAAACTCCGACCGCGGATCGACGCCGAGAAAAAGCTTATGTTTTTTTTGATACGTCAAGCTGTCCCAACCCATATGCGGTATCTTGAGCTTTTTGTCCTCGGGCGTCATGAGTCTGACCCCGCCGTCAAAAAGCGAAAGGCATTCCGTATCGCCTTCGTCGGAATGGGTCATCATTATCTGCATTCCCAGACAAATTCCAAAAAACGGCGTTCCTCTTTTGACCGCTTCATAGAGCGCGTCGGCGACGCCGCCTTTTAGATTTTGCATAGCCGATTTTGCGTTGCCGACTCCCGGAAAGATTATCCGTTCGGCTTTAGCAATGCTGTCGGGATCGCTTGTAATTTTGCATTTTATATCCAAAAAATCAAGCGCGCGCCGCACCGAAGTGAGATTGCCTGCATTGTAGTCTATTATAGTTACCATTATTTATAGCTTTCCTTCCTTAGATTGCTTAAGATTTATATACGGGATACCCAAGCGCTTTTTTTGCCTGCGACGTTCTTAATTCTTCAATTAAACTTTGACGTTTCCTTTCAAATTCAATTCATCCTTATGCCTGTCCAAAAGAAGAGCTACGTCCCCGGCGAAAAATTCCTCGACTTGTTTCTCCGCCCTTCCCGTAAAGTTTTTTGCATTTAGTATTTCGTCAAGCTTACCGTGAACGGGCGCAAAAAGCTTCTCGCCCTTTATGCGCTCGACAAGATCGTTGTCGCCGCCCTTTTCTTTTACATTTTTTGCGCTTTCCATAGATAGCACGCGTATTTTTTCGTGAAGCTCCTGTCTGTTTCCGCCCGCCTTTACGCATGCCATGAGTATCTCTTCCGTCGCCATAAACGGTAATTCCGCATTGATATGTCTCTTTATTATGTTTTCGTATACGCAAATATTCTCGGTAACGTTTAGATAAATCTCAAGTATCCCGTCAAGCGCAAGAAAAGCTTGCCCCATGACTATTCTCCTGTTCGCGCTGTCGTCCAATGTGCGCTCAAGCCATTGCGTGCCGGCCGTAAACGCGCCGTTCTGCGGCAAGCTCATGACAAATCTGGAAAGAGACGTTATACGCTCGCAACGCATAGGGTTGCGCTTGTACGCCATCGCGGAGCTGCCTATCTGCGAAGCTTCAAACGGTTCCTCAATCTCTTTCATATGCTGCATAAGCCGCATGTCGTTGCTAAATTTTGACGCGCTTTGCGCAACTTGCGACAAAAGCGCAAGTATTTTATAATCAAATTTTCTCGAATAAGTCTGCCCTGTCACGGAAAAAGCCGCCGAAAAGCCCATTTTGCCTACGACAAGCCGCTCTAACTCCGCAACCTTATCGTCGTCCCCGTCAAAAAGTGAAAGAAAAGACGCCTGCGTTCCGGTAGTACCCTTTACCCCGCGAAGCCTAAAGCCCGAAACCGCGTGCTCTATATCCTCATAATCAAGAAGAAGATCATACGCCCAAAGCGCGGCGCGCTTTCCCACCGTGGTCAATTGCGCCGGCTGAAGGTGAGTAAAACCCAGTGTCGGCAAGGCTTTATATTTTAGCGCAAATTCTTTTAGATTACGGATTATATTCAAGACTTTTTTGCCGATTATCTTTAACGCGTCGCGATAGATTATTATATCGGCATTATCCGTGACATAACAACTTGTAGCGCC
>JAISQX010000147.1 GCA_031273965.1 Clostridiales bacterium | reverse complement strand
CTTTCCACGGGCATAGAAAAACATATGCCGTGCGCGGGAGTGCCTATTCCGGATTTCGCATGGACGGCATTCATTATCTTTGCGGCGACGTCGTCGGCGACAAGACTCAAAATCATTTCCTTTTCCGGTTCGTAATTAATTCCGGAAAGCTTATATTTCACTCCCGCCGAACCGCGCGCATTGAGTATCGTCGCTCCCCTTGCGCCGCATTCGCGGGCTATTTCGACGGCTTCTTCACTGAAGCCGGCATTGACGACTATAAAAAGCGCTTTTACCTTTTCCGTTTCCATAATAAACTCCTTCCTTATTTTAATATTTTAAAGCATCCACGGCTATTGTGAACGCTATCCCGGTATTCGGACAATCAAACTTGAACTTTTTGTTCAGCATATCAAAGGTTTTGTCGCAATCGGATTTTTTTATGAGGCAAGTGACGATAACCTTATTTTTTTCGTTTACAAACCCAAAAGCCGCCAAAAAATCGTTGCTCTTCACAAATCCTTTCCCATACATAACGTTAAAAACCGTCGCTCCGGTCTCCGTAAGACTGACGATAAAGTTTTCTTTTAGCTTTCTTTCGCCTATAACGACCAAAAAAGAAATATCGCCGTTAGACATAGCGTCCTCCATTTAATCCGCCCCTCAAAGGAGCCGATGGTTCGTCGGGTATAAAAAACCCTACAATCCGTATTTTATCAAAATAATTAATATATATTGTCTAATTTATCAAGCTCTTCCGCGAGAGAATGCTCCGTCTCGGCAACGCTCAAGCTTGACAACGGTAAATATTCTCCATCCATTGTATCCGCCGCCACACGTTTTTCATCGTCCGCCGAATCGTCTTCTTCGGAGTTCAATAACTCAAGCTCATCCGCCGCTTTTACGTTTTCGACGCTCTTTAGCTTCTTAAGTTTCCAAGAATATACAATCCCAAAAGTCTGCACCGCCAAAAGCGGAGTTACCGATATAAATGCGATCATTCCGAATCCAGACGTCAATACATCCTGTCCCAAAGCTTGACTGACGCCCAGCGTTAGCGGCGTCAAAAACGCCGAAGTTATAGCGCCCCCCGTAACGCCGCCCGAATCAAAAGCCAATCCGACGAACAGTTTTGACGTAAATATCATTAATATAAGCGCCCCTGCGTATAACGGCATTAAAAACCAAATGATATCGATATTGGTAAGTATTTTTAAAAGCGACAAAAGCGCGGCGACGCCTATGCCTGCGGCAAGAGTCAATCGCATAGTAATTTTTTTTATGTAACCGTTGGTTATGCTTTCGACCTGTTCCCCGAGGACCGTGACGGCAGGCTCGCTCAACGTTATCGCAAAACCTAATATAAAGCCCACCGGCAATAACAGCCACTTCATCCATTCGGCGGATTCACTCATAAAAGTCTCGCCTATATGCTGTCCCGCCAACGCAAACCCGTAATCCACTCCGGTTAAAAAAATATGCAGACCTATGTAAACTACCATGCTGGCGATGAGGATTCTGCCCAACTGCCGACGGGGAAGTTTAATAAACGCAAGCTGAAATATAAAGAATATGGCTATTACGGGAATAATCGCCATAGCGACGTCACCGAAGTTACCCGTAACGATTTCCCATAACGCCTTTCCACCGCCGGCATTATAGCCGTTTTGATTTGCCGCGCCCGTATCTCCTATTATAAGACCGTATAAAAAAACCGCCAATATGGGGCCTATGGACGCGACGCCTATTATTCCAAAACTTTCGTCGTTAGTTTTGGCTTTGCTCATCGTTGCGGAAACGCCCAAACCAAGCGCAAGTATAAAGGGCACCGAAACGTCGCCAGTCGTCGCCCCGCTTCCGTCGAACGCCAACGCGCGATACTGTACGGGGACAAAGAAAACCATGATAAAAACCAAAATATAAAATAATCCGAACACAATCTTTATATTTATATTTTTTATTACTCTGTACATTGCCGCAGCGACGGCGACGCCCACCCCGGCGCCCAACGCCCAAACGAATATTGTCTTGTCGATAGCGTCATTTATATAATTAACCTGTATTCCGAGCACGGCAAGCGCGGGTTCGGCTATTGTCGCAAGCAAACCAAATAAAAAACCGAAAAGAACTATATAAGCGGTCTTTTTTAGCTTTGAGAGCGAGCCGCCCACAAGCTTCCCTATGGGCATTATGCTAGAATCGAGACCCACGAGAAACAATGTTTGACCTATTACGACAAGAACATAGCCTATAAAGAGCTTTAATAACTCGGAATTAGGCATTTTATTTACAAAAACGCAGACGACTATCATCACCGCCAACAACGGCAACGACGATATAAATACTTCCTTTAGGCTGCGCAAAAATCTCATGGAAGAATTATATATTAAAATGAGAAAAATATCAAGTTTTTAGCGTTGTAATTAAAAAAACCATAAAAAAACGACTCTTTTTCTTCTTTCTCACACGATTATTTTATTGACTTTTTTATACGTTTATTGTATTATTAGTGCGTTAAATATTCTATGGCGTTTTTTTGTAAAATAACAAAATCCAAAAAAAACGCTATCGCTCTTCGCGGGAGTAGTTCAATGGTAGAGCGTTGCCTTCCCAAGGCAAATGTCGCGGGTTCGAGCCCCGTCTCCCGCTCCATCACTGCACACAGTTTAGTAATATGCCGTGTGCAAAGAAAGTCGCCTTTCGGGGCGATTTTTTCTTCTCAAACAACTTTTTATAGGGCTTTTGACGCTGTTTTCACCTTTTCCGGATTGTTTGCGCTTGCGCCGCCGATTCGGGTATGAAACGCGTTTCTCCCCTTAAAAACAAGGCTTTCGCATTCCATTCGGTATTTTGGGAACTATCCGTACAGAGGGATTTGAACATAAGGCTTTTTGCCCTTGTTTTGGGGTGGAATGCCGCCGTTTGAATCCCTTATTCTATGTCCGGACATAAAGGAGTTTTACTTTGAAAGAAACCAAAATCAAGCAAATCCGCAGGCTTTTTAACGAGGAACATCTTGCCGCAGAGCAGATTGCCTCCCGCTTTGAGACGCTAATTCGTTAGGAATAATACTGTTTTCATGTTATTTTTTCGGTATTCTGTCGGGCGGCATAAATTCGTGGATTTGCAAGTCCGATTCTTTCACGGAAATATCGGCTATGTCCTTTCCTGTGTGAAACTCAGAAAATATAACTTGCCACTCTCCGTTTATTTCTTTTTCTGACAT
>JAISQX010000130.1 GCA_031273965.1 Clostridiales bacterium | reverse complement strand
CATGTTCAAACACGACGAAAGCCGAAAACTTTTTTGCATATCCGCTGCCGTTATTTTAATCAGGTATTATTCGTTTGCCTTAATGTGTCGTTTTCATGTATAATGATTTATAACGAAAGATTATTATAAAAGGAAAAGGTCATGTTTATCGACATTAAAAGCCGCCTGAACGACCCGATTGTTCACCGAATATTAGCCCCCTGCCTCTTTGACGATTCTCCGCAAGGTATAGCGCAAAAGGTAAAGCGATATAAGGAAAATGAACGGCTGCATTTTTACGGATGGATTGAACAAGAAGAGATATACGGCGTTTGCGGCTTTTCAGTTCATACGGACGCGGTGGAAATTTTGCATATTGCCGTTGCGGAAACTCGGCGGCGTATGGGCGTGGGCGGTTTAATGTTGTTTGCTTTACAAAAAAAATTTCGTCTGCCTATTAAGGCGGAAACGGATGACGACGCCGTCGGATTTTATATAAAAACCGGTTTTGAAACTACGGCAATCCGCAAATACGACGTAAGGCGATGGCTATGCGAGTTGAAGTATTATAAACCCGTTGACCAAATTACGGACGAAGAACGCGCCGCGTTGTTTCCGATTGTTTTGCAAGAACATAATCCGGCATGGAAAGATTGGTATGCTAAAGAAAAAAACATATTGACACGCCTCGTCGGAGTCGGCAACATTGCCCGCATTAGCCATTACGGCAGCACCGCCGTTCCCGGCTTGCTTGCCAAGCCGACGATTGATATTCTGCTCGAAATCACGGACGGCGCGAACGTCGATACGTTGATTTCAAATTTGGAGAACGCCGGTTACGTCTGCATAAAACAACCTAAGGTGCCATGCAGCCCGTCGCCTAGCCTAATGTTCCTAAAAGGCTATACGCCCTTAGGTTTCGCCGAAAAAGTCTATCATATTCACGTGCGCTATTACGGCGATTGGGATGAATTATATTTTAGGGATTATTTAATTACTCATTCGGATATCGCGGCGGAATATGCCGCGTTAAAACAAAAATTGCAGAAAGAATACGAGTACGATCGCGACGGATACACCGAAGCGAAAGGCGAATTTATAAAAGCGACGACGGAAAAAGCAAAGAAAGAAACGGAGATTGCGTAAATTTTTATTACATTATGATTCTTTTATGATTTCAAAGCGTACTATTCAACGCTTTCGGGGTTCAACATAAAAAGCTGAGTCAAAGCGTTTATCTTTACTTCATTATACAAGGAAAAATATTTATAAATGACATTCAGCCCTTCGATAACGTAAACGTCCTTCGGGATTTCCGTTTCCCTGCCGGATATAATACCGCTTAAAAGATTAAAGGTCGTTTCGGCGATTTCCATTGAATTGACCGATTGACATTCTAAGCATACTCCCCCGCCCAGAGAAATATCAAAATACTTACGATAAGCCGGCGCGCCGCAATTCATACAAGCGTCGATATTTATACCGTATCCCAAAAGCTTCAACTCTTTCGTCATATACTTTAAAAGATAAAAAAGCGGGCTATTCTTATATGTAATATCCTTTAACGCGCTTAGCGCAAGATATACGTGTTCCGAAATATCCGCGTTTCCCACGGTTATCTTATCGAGTATTTCCGAAACCGACAACGCCGAATATAACTTTTCCAATTCGTTCCTCGCGTTATAAAATCCGTCTATGAGCGTGCAATTGGTTACCGTATAATACCCGCCTCTCTCGGAAAGAATGTATTCGCCAAAGCACAAAAGAGAAGCCGCATATCTAAGCTTTGATTTTTCGGATTTTGTTCCTCTTATCGCCGCATTGATTTTACCCTTCTCTATAGTGCATAATGTGAGCAATGTTTTGTTGTCTTTATAATCGACAGCTTTGACACAAAGTGCGTTTAATTTTATTCCGTCCATTTTGTTGCACTCCGTTTTTTGTCAATAAGAAAAAAATTTTCTGGATTTTGTGACTTAAAGGCTTATCGTATCCGTTCATATCAAAATTTCACTATCGTTCAATCTATTTCTATCCGTCGAACCGCTTACCCAAAAACAACTCGCCACGTTTTTACCCGCCGCCGCCGTTCCGTGAACAAACGCGCATACGCCGCTGTTAAGCTTGTCGTATTATCCGCGTAAACCGCCAAAAATTACGATGCGGTTTTATTTTTTTTCTTTTACCGCCTTATACAGTCTGTATACGCACGGATTACCCGTCGTAGCAAATATTTCCCATAACTTTTTTTCATTTTCCATTTCTCACCTATTCGAACCGCCAAAATCAATCATTGCGGCGGTTCTCAAAAAAAATAGGTGAAAACTTTCGCGACGACATCGTTATCGGGTTCGTTTATAGAATGCGCGGCAACCGGAAAATTATGCGTGACAAGACAAAATCTTTGTTTTTTTGTGGAGCTGTAACTCGTACTATTTGAAATATTTTACGCCGTTTCTAAAAATCTCTCGGTTCTTGTTTCCCAAGACGTTCTTGTACAATCCGTCTCCCGTACGCTCGTTGTGCCCCATCTTGCCGAGTATTCTACCGTCTGGACTGCAAAGCGCCTCTATCGCCATTGCGGAACCGTTAGGATTGAAATCGCCTTTCATAGTCGGATTTCCATTCAAATCGGCGTATTGAGCGCAAATCTGTCCGTTTTTTTCCCATTCGTCCAACAGATCCCTCGACGCGGCAAGCCGCCCTTCGCCGTGACTCATAGCGACATAATGTATTTCGCCGGGCTTAAACCCATAAAACCAAGGGGATTTATCCGAAGCTATTCTAACGGGATTTATCTTTGCTATATGTCGTCCTATTGCGTTGAACGTCAGAGTCGCGGAAAAAGGTTTTTGCCCGACTATCTTGCCGTACGGTAAAAGCCCGCTTTTTATAAGCGCCTGAAACCCGTTGCATACGCCGAGTATAAGCCCGCCCCGTCTCAAAAGACTCTCTACGGCTTCCGCCACACGCGCGTTCCTCAAGACGTTAGCTATATATTTTGCGCTGCCGTCCGGCTCGTCGCCGGCGGAGAAGCCACCGGGCAGCATTAACATTTGCGCGTCGTCCAGATTTTTTACCAGGTTTGATAAAGATTCCTCTATAGCTGACGGCGTAAGCGTGCAAAACACGGGCACCCTCACATCGGCGCCCGCGTCCGTAAACGCGGCTTCCGAGTCGTATTCGCAGTTCGTTCCGTAAAAAGCGGGTATGACGACGCGCGGTTTTAACGCTTTGTACGGAGAAGTTGCCGCGGCTCCACTTATATAATTTATCGCGTAAACCTCGCCCTCCGAGTCTTTTTGGGACGGAAAAACCGATTCCAACGGCTTCTTCCAAGCCGCCAAGGCTTCTTCTAAAGATATTCTCTCTCCGTTAAACTCCAAATAGCCGTCTACGGTGGTGTGCCCGATAAGCTCCGCGCCGTCAAAATCGATTTGTATCTCCGATTCGACGACTATAGCCCCGTACATAAAACGGCTTATGAGCGCTTCGTCGATATTTACGGAAAAACCTATCTTATTTCCAAAAGACATCTTTGCGAGCGCTTCGGTCAATCCGCCGTAACGCAAAGCTTGCGCCGATATTATAGAACCCTCTCTTATGAGAGCCGTGATTTTGTCAAAATTTTTCATTAGTTTTTCAAAGCAAACAATGCCGTCCTCCGATACGGGCGCGGAAAAAAGGTATATCTTGCTTCCGGATTTTTTAAATTCCGGACTTATGATATCGTCCGTCTTTGCCGTTTTTACCGCAAAGCTGATGAGAGTCGGCGGCACGTCTATATCCTTAAAGGTTCCGCTCATGGAATCCTTACCGCCGATAGACGGCATCTTGAAT
This sequence comes from Clostridiales bacterium, assembly GCA_031273965.1. Taxonomy (GTDB): domain Bacteria; phylum Bacillota; class Clostridia; order Christensenellales; family JAISNN01; genus JAISNN01. The sequence goes on along the minus strand of JAISQX010000130.1, from coordinate 6,130 downwards.
GCTTGCTGAGCGTAATACGCGCCCAAAAGCGCGGCAAAGGGCTTTCCCCATCTCTTTTTGTCCGCGCCAAGCTTTTCAAAATATTCCTGAAAAGTAAACCTAATCCCCTCGTAACCCGCGCCGCTCGCGACAAGCTTTGCGACGGATTCGACTACCGCATACAATGCGCCGTGAAAAGGCGAAAGCGTCGTAATATAAGGATTACACCCGTAAGCGGCTATGCTTGCCGTCTTTGTTTTACCGCCCGGAACGGGTAATTTTTGCGCGGAAACATCCGTCGGAGTAAGCATATATTTACCGCCGTACGGCATAAGCACCGTAGACGCGCCGATGGTGTTGTCGAACATTTCCACAAGCCCTTTTTGACTTGCCACATTGATGTTTGAAAGATTATCAAGCGCCTTTTCTGCTATATTCCCGCCTTTTAGATCCTCTCGTTTCAAAAAATCGCCTTTGGGCTCCTCGACAAAAACGTCCGCAACCGCCCTTACGCCGTTCGTATTTAAAAAATCGCGCCTGATATCGACGATTGTCACGCCGTTCCATTGCATTTTTAAACGCTTGTCGCCGGTTATTTCGGCTACAATTTTTGCTTCGAGATTTTCTTCGGCGGCGTATTCTATAAATTGTTCGGCGTCTCGGCGCGCCACTACCACCGCCATACGTTCCTGAGATTCGGAAATAGCAAGCTCGGTGCCGTTCAATCCCTCATACTTTACGCTAATTTTGTCAAGGTCTATCAAAACTCCGTCCGCCAATTCGCCTATCGCCACACTGACGCCGCCCGCGCCAAAATCGTTACATTTCTTTATGAGCGCGGACACGTCGGCTCTTTTAAAGAGCCGTTGTATCTTTCTCTCCTCGGGCGCGTTTCCCTTCTGCACCTCCGACGCGCTTTTTTCCGTGGACGCGGCATTGTGCTCTTTGCTGCTGCCCGTCGCGCCGCCTATACCGTCTCTTCCGGTTCTTCCGCCGAGGAGTATAACGACGTCTTTTGGCGAGGGCTCCAGACGCCTAACGCTATCCGCCTTTACCGCGCCCATGACAAAACCCGCCTCCAACCTTTTTGCCTTATATCCGTCATGATATATTTCGCTTATATGCGTCGCCGCCAAGCCTATTTGGTTTCCGTAAGACGAGAATCCGTGCGCCGCCTTTGTCGTAATAATCCGTTGCGGTAATTTCCCGTTCATCGTTTCGGCTATCGGCGCGTTCGGATTTCCCGATCCGCTGACGCGCATGGATTGGTAGACATACGCCCTTCCCGACAGCGGGTCTCTTATCGCGCCGCCTATACACGTGCTTGCGCCTCCGAACGGTTCAATTTCCGTGGGGTGATTATGCGTTTCGTTTTTGAATTGCAGAATCCATTTTTCATCGCTCCCGTCGACGTCTGCGTCAACGTATACGGAACACGCGTTTACTTCGCTTGACAACTCCAAGTCATTCAATAGTCCGCGTTTTCTCATTTCCTTACCGCATACGGTAGCCAAATCCATAAGCGTCACCGCTCGGCTTTTAACCTTTTCACCATATAGATATTTTCGGCTTTCAAGATATTTTTCGTAGGTTTTTTTGAATAAGTCGCCATAAATTCCTTTGGGAAACAGAATACTTTTAAGCTCGGTTTCAAATGTGGTATGGCGGCAATGGTCGCTCCAATAGGTATCCAGCACTCTTATTTCCGTTTCAAAAGGTTCGCGCTTTTCCACATCGGAAAAATACCGTTGAACAAAAGCGAGATCGGCGGTATTCATGGCAAGCCCCATAGCGCTTTTCATCTCCTTGAGTCCCGCATAATTCAACGAGTTAAAACCTTTTATTCTCGGTATCGTACGTTCCGATTGCGCTTTGACGCTAAGCGAAAGAATCGACAAGTCTTTTTCTCTGCTCTCAATGGGGTTTATAACCTGCTTCTTTATAACGTTTAGATCCTTCTCGCTTAAATTTCCGCCGAGAATAATCAATTTTCCGCTTTTTATCTTCGCATTGCTTTCGGGGTCGATAAGTCTTACGCATTGCTCCGCGCTGTCGCCTCTTTGGTCGTATTGTCCCGGAAGCGACTCCATGGCAAAATACGTCTTACCTTCCAATTCCAAATCCTCCGCCTTTAGCAATACATCCACGGGTAACTCGGAAAAAACGGTTTCGCAAGCCGTATAAAAAACATCCTCTTTTATATCAAAAACATCGTAAATATTTATAACGCGGATATTTTTTAGTCCTCCGATATTCAACACCGATTTGCAATTTTGAAGCAACCCCTCCGCCTCGACGTTAAATCCTTCTCTTTTCTCGACAAAAACCCTGCAATCCATAAAAATAACCGCCCTCCAAAATAAAAAGCCTCCTCCTTCGCAGACCCGCTTCGAATTTGGCACTATCCTCTTTTATTCAAAATAATTATAGCTTATTCAAGTCAATAAGTAAAGTGATTTTTGCTTTCGGCTTTACAATACGTGAGATTTCTCATTAAGATTTATATCCCAATATGAACAGACTATAACGGAAACGATAGATGTAATCTTTGCCGTTTTAACGCATTTACATTCCAATTAAGTAAGACACGATTAGCGGCATTTACTTTCAATATTGTAAGATTATAACCAAGTATATTCGGCAAAAGCTCTTTACTTGATTTTATTTACATTCCAATATGGTAAGATTATAACTCCCCGCAATCGCCGCGCAAAAGATATCATATAAGTAAGATCAAAATAATTAAGTAATCTTTATCTCCCCGCTCCTTAAAGTCCAAAAAAATCCCTCTTCTTTTTTAGAGTCTCTTCGTGTCTTTCTATATAGCCGGCTACATCTTTTATATTTGCCAATCGGTCGATTTTATCTTTTACCACCCGCTTAGAAATAGCGCCCGCGCCCGCGGATAGTATGCTATGAGTTTCCTCCATTATATCTATGTTGTACGCGCATGCTCTGCCCGGCTTCGTATAGCCGCAATTTTCAAGGTTGCCCGACATGTATTTTTGACGATACATATAGTACGGCGCGTAACCGCCGCGCTTAAGCGTTTCATATGCTCTTTCCGTCATCTCATCCGCCGTTTCTGCGTCGCCCATATTGAAATTCCCCAATTTTAAGCGGCTTCCGCGTTTTAGAGAAAGATTGTGCGCCGTAATATTTTCGGGCGACAGTTCGACGCAACGCTCAACCGTATACAAAAAATCCTCGACGCTCTCGTCGGGCAACATGGCAATAATATCCGTATTTATATCGAACCCGAACCTCCTCGCCCGTTCAAAAGCCGTGTATATATCTTTCGCCGTATGGCTCCTTCCTATAATATCCAAGGTCTTTTGATTGAAGGATTGAGGATTTACGGATACTCTGCCCGCTCCGCTTTCCTTTATCAGCGAAAGATTGCCGTCGTTTATCGAATCGGGACGTCCCGCTTCAACCGTAAACTCGTTAAATTTAAAGCGGCTCACGGCTCTTAATATACGCTCTAAGCCGTCGTTATCGATAGCCGTAGGCGTGCCTCCTCCGATATACAAGGCGTTGCACCGCCCTCCGGAAAGCTCAAAAATAAGGTCTATTTCTTCTATCAGGCATTTTATATACGGTTCAAGGAATTTTTTCGCTCTCTTTATGTCCGATGTGACGAATGAACAATAGGAACATCTCGTTGGACAAAACGGAATATTTATATATATGTCAAAGAGCTTGGGAGTCTTGTCGTAAATGCCTTTTTGGTTTTTAAGTATTTCAAGTATGAGAGCGGATTTGCTATCGGAAACGCGATAATACTCTGTAAGAATCGCCTTTGTCGCGTCGCTTCCCTTAGTTTCAAAATATTCATACGCCAACTTAGTCGGACGAACTCCCGTCAAAGAACCGTACGGCAGCGTTTTTTTTTGCAGCTCGGATAACATATCGTAAAGAAGTCTTTTAAGCATTCTCTTCTTTTGCCTTTTCAGCGCTAAATGGCTTTTGTCGAAGATTGTTTCAACGGCGCTTTTTCTCGTCTCGCGGTATTCGGCGTAAGCCTCCAAAAACGCGTCTTCCCGACCTCCGTCTTCTTTTTTTGCAAAATCAATAAGGATACCGTTTTCGGTATCCTCAAATACGCCGCTACCGCTTTCCGCAATCAAAAAAGCGCGTAACAACTCCTCCAAATCATTTTTAAATTCTTCATCGCATATCAATCGCATTATTTTTATTTCTTTTTATTCGTTTTGTTCATTTTCTCAATTTCTTTCGGCGTAGCGATAAAAGGCGTTTTAAAAACCGCGCCGTAACTTTTTACCTTTGACTTTTTAGGCTCAACCACGGTATTTTGTGGCGCAGCGAGAGCCTTGGAAATATTTAAACCGTCTCCGTCGACAAAGACCACCGGCATATCCGTTCCGTCCGCCGACGAATAATTGTAATTTTTGCGTATCAGTATCTCTTCGTTATTCGCCATAATAAAAATCCTATTTACGATAATTTGACATTTTCGATTTTTGTCAAGCCAAAGACGTTTCCTATATATTCTAATACATTATAACAATTTTGTCAACACGGTTTTTGCAAGGCGCCGTTAGGATATTACGATAACGGCGAACCGCCGGCTAAACGATACGGTTTAGCCGGCGGAATTAACATTTTTTGATCGAATTAATATAAGTTTTTTACAAGACTATGGAATCCTTTATCGCGTCAAGTTGGGCGGTCGCGGCGAGTTCCGAAGAAACATGCGTAAAGCTAAAAGAATAAATTGCATCCGGTTTGTACACGTAAATTGCAGTTTGTGTCATGGCTACACCCATAACATTTATACTTAGTTCCACCTCAATCGCGTTATATCCTAAGAATGAAGTTTTTTCGGCTCTTGAAGAAAGCACATTTATCTGTGAAACCGAATACTGATATAAGATTGAATCCAAATATTGTTGTGCGGTCACATTTTCAAATTTGTTGGCGTTACTCAGCAATATCTTTTCGACAATAAAATTTGATCCTTCGCTGCTCTGATATACATACAAGCCTCCGCTTGTAGTTCTTGTCCATGAGGACGGATACCAAAACAAATAAGCGTCGCCGACACGTACCTCTTTATATCCGCTCGGCAACGAATTTAAGACCGAAATATAATATGAATAATTATTTGTGATATCGGCGTAGGTAAAAGTAAAATTTACCTTGCGCGACAAAGCGGGCGTTGCCGTCGAAACGGCTTCAGTTAACATATCGGCGGTCGCGGGAACGCTAAAAGCTTCGTTGCGTCCGTCAAAATAATCGATATTTATTTCAAAACTAATATCCGTAAGGTCAAGCGGCTCGCCTACCAAATAGTTTTTCTTTGCATCGGTACTGTAAAACCCGATGTTCAAATTGCAGATTGCATTCGGGTCTAGCGCACGTATCAAAAAGTAGGCTCTTGTGGTAAGCCCTTCAAAGGTATAGTTCACCTCAACGGCGGTACTGGAAGGCGTATGCACACCCGTAGGATTCGCCGTAACTATCATGTCGGCGGTAACCGGCAAGCTAAAGTTCTTGGAAGAACCGTCGCTATAATCCGCACGAACAACTAACGCAACTCCTGTTAAATTCAACTCTTCATTGAGCGCATATTCGAATTGAAAGCCTTGTCCCGTAATTACTTCCGCGGTTAAATTTGTTATCTTAACCCTTTTACACGAAGCTAGTATCATAAGGAGCATTACCGATACTATGATGATACTGAATTTACCGAATTTTTTCATGATGTTCACCTGCCTAATTTATTTTATCATTATATTATAGTCTTATCAACTATTCTGAGTATGTTTTTTTCAATCGCAAAATCTGCTTTTTGCCGAAAAGCGGCAATTCCGTCTTTTTTAAACCGACGTGTACGTTTTTACACAAGCCCTATACTTTACCCGGCTTTTTTACGTATTATCGTCGGAGGCGTTTTTTCTTTTATACACCTCTCGTTGACTATAACCTTTTCGATTGTCTTGTCGTCGGGAATATCAAACATAATATCCAACATTACTTCCTCAAGAATAGAGCGCAAGCCTCTCGCCCCGGTCTTTAATTCCTTAGCTTTTCCAGCGACGGCTTGAACCGCCTTATCCTCAAATTCCAAATTTACCCCGTCAAGTCCGAACAGCTTATGGTATTGCTTCGTCAAAGCGTTTTTCGG
>JAISQX010000103.1 GCA_031273965.1 Clostridiales bacterium | reverse complement strand
GGGAAAGGCAAGGTCATTATAAACGGCGAATACGCGCCTATACTCGGCAGGGTTTGTATGGATCAATTTATGGTGGACGTCACGGATATTCCGAACGTCGATATCGGAACGCAAGCCGTTATAATCGGAGAGCAAAACGGAAAAAAGATAACCGTCGAAGAGCTTGCCGACGCCGCGTACAGCTTCAATTACGAATTTGTCTGCGGGGTGGGACAGAGAGTTCCCAGAATTTATTACAAGGATGGAAAACTTCATAGGAGAGTAAACTATATAGAGGAAATAAGCGTATAATGTCTTTATTTTTTTTATTTACTATCTATCTCGCGTATATCTCGTTAGGCTTACCCGACAGCATTTGGGGAGTAATGTGGCCTAACGCGGGAGCCGACTTCGGCGCGCCTCAAGAGTTTGCGGGATATTTCACCGCCGTTATTTCGCTTTGTTCAATGGTCTCCGCTATACTCTCGTTACGGCTTGCAAAAAAATTCGGCGCGGGCAAAATCACGGCTTTTTCCTGTATGCTTACGGGAACGGCAATATTTCTGGGCGGCTTTGTAAGAAACGAATACATATATTTTATTATCGCGGTGACAATGGGGTTTGGCGCGGGCGCCGTTGACGCGGTTCTGAACGAATATGTTTCCAAGCACTATTCGTCAAAGATTATGAATTGGCTTCACGCAAGTTGGGGTATCGGCGCAATGGTAAGTCCGCTTATTTTAACCGCGTGGATAAATTCGGGGAATTGGCGCGGCGGTTTTTTTACGATAGGCGCAGTGCAAATTCTTTTGGCGGCGTTATTCTTTTCCACTCAATTTTTATGGAAAAGCCGACGCGCGACAGACGGCGAAAATATGGAAACGGCGCATCCTTCCGCGCCCGGTTTGACGATGAAAAACGCGGCGCCGCGGCTTTCCGTGCTTCTGTTTTTTTTATATGTCGGAATCGAGGTTTCCGTGGGAGTATGGCTAAAAACCCTATTGTTCGTTACGCGCGGAGAAAGCAACACGCGCGCGGGAATCGCCGTGTCATTGTATTATGCGTCTATCGTGACCGGACGAATAATCAGCGGCTTTATCTCCAAAAAAATAGGCAATAAGAACATTATAAGAATGGGATTAGTTCTCGCGCTTGCGGGAGTCGGCATGCTTGCCTTAAAAAATTATTATGTCAACCTTGTAGGCGTATTTATGATCGGGGCGGGATTCGCGCCTGTATACCCTTGCATGATGCACGAGACGCCGCGCCGGTTCAATTCCGACACGGCGTCAAAGACCATAGGCTTTCAAATGGCGGCGGCGTCCGCGGGCGCCATGTTATGCGTTCCTTTGGTCGGCGTCGCGGGCGCCGCAAATATGGAAGCGCTTGTGGTTTTTGCAATTATATTTATTATGTTGATATTCATTGTTACCGAAAGCGTAAATCTATTGACTTCTCCGAATCGCCGAATATAAAGGATTGTCGGCATACCCGCGTTAAACCGTGGTTTTTTCTCTTTTTCTTTTTTTAAGTTTTTCGCTTACTCACGGATGCGGTTTGCGCGCTAATCTATATTTTCATGGTTTTGCAAATGAAGCGCCGCTTCTTTCTTTCAAAAAAAGTCCGAAGATTGGCAATTTTTTATGAAACCGCCGATTTTTTCCATAAAAAGCGTTGATTATTATATTGTTTTGTGATACAATATTCAAGTAATATGCAAGCGTTAGTTGGGAGTGGGTAGCCGCTCCCAAACTTTTTGGGCAAGAACCGACGGTTTTGGAGTCTTGAAGCGGTTCGCGATATAAACCGAAAGCGCGGCGGAGGGGCGGAGGATTGATGGCTAAGACCATTGAGAGAATAAAGGAATTTTTAGAACCGATTATAACGTCTATGGGTTATGAGTTGCTTGAAGCGGAGTACGCAAAGAAATACGGCGACGTCAACCTTACGATTTTTATAGGAAACGATGCGCCGATAACTTTGGACGATTGCGAAAAAGTCCACAAAGCTATTGACGAGCCTCTCGACAGACTCGACCCTTTGGACGGCGCGGGGTATATACTCAATGTTTCATCTTACGGGATAGACCGTCCAATAAAGACCGAGAGAGATTTTAAAAGAGCCATTGGAAAAGAATTGGAATTAGCCCTGTTCGCTCCAATCGGCGGAAACAAAAAGCTCATATGTATTCTCAAAGCATACGGCGAAGAGAGCGTTATAGTAGTATCGGCGGGCGAGGAGATTACGGTTCCTAAAAAAAACATATCAAACGCCGTATACCATATAAGATTTGAATAAATATAAAAAAGCTTAAAAATTATAAGCAAATAATTTACGATAAAAGAAAGAGGATAATAGTTATGGTTAACAAAGAATTTTTTCAGGCTCTTGACAACCTTGAGAAAGAAAGGAGAATCGACAAGGAAGCTCTTATCGAGGCCATTGAAGCGGGACTTGTTTCCGCTTATAAAAAAGAATACGGAGAGAGTCGCGGTATCGCCGTCAGATTAAACCCCGAGAGAAACACTATCAAGGTCTACGCTTACCGCGAAGTTGTCGATGAGATTACCGAGAAGGACAAGCAAATACTGTTGGAAGAAGCGCAGGAGATTGACCCGTCTTATAAAGTCGGAAGTATCATAACCGAGGAGATAACGCCTAAAAACCTTACTAGAATCGCCGCGCAAACGGCTAAACAAGTGATAATGCAAAGGCTCAACGATTTGAAGAAGGATATGGTCGTCAA
>JAISQX010000090.1 GCA_031273965.1 Clostridiales bacterium | reverse complement strand
CGGAAAGGCTTGCGCCGTACTCGTCCGTATACCTCGTTCCGCTTCCATTAGCGGAAGCATACCAACCTCCGAACGTATAACCCGTTTTTGTCGGAACAGCCAATGTATAATCGCTTCCGTACGTTACGGTTTTTGTAAACTCCGTGTTTCCGCCGTCCGCATCCGAATATTCATATGTTACGATATACTCGTTTACCGTCCATTTAGCGTATAAAATTCTGCCCGAGGTTTCCGTCCATACGGAAAGGCTTGCGCCGTACTCGTCCGTATATCTCGTTCCGCTTCCATTAGCGGAAGCATACCAACCCCCAAACGTATAACCCGTTTTTGTCGGAACGGTCAGCGTATAAGCGCTTCCGTACGTTACGGTTTTTTCCAATTCCGTGTTTCCGCCGTCCGCGCTCGAATATTCATACGTTACGACGTACGTATTCTCCGTCCATTTAGCGTAAAGTATCGTCGCGTTCAAAATATCCCAATCTCTCGCGCTCTCCATAGTGTCGGTATAATACATCGTTCCGCTTCCGTTCTCGCCCGTATAATATCCGCCGAACGTGTAACCCGTTTTTGTAGGAGCCGTCGCCGCCGGCATCGCCTCGCCGTATGTCGCGGATACGCTCGCCGTTCCGCCTTCGCCGCCCCGGCTGTCAAAAGATACGTCGTATATTGTCGACATCCATCTAGCGTAAAGCGTGATATTTTCCGTTAAGTCAAAATCTCTTGCACTTTCCATGAGATTCGTATAATACTGTGTTCCGCCGCCGTCCCTGTCCGTGTAATATCCGCCGAACGCATAACCCGCTTTTACGGGCGCGCTTGCCGCGGGCATAGCCGAGTCGTATTTTACGGTGACGCTTGTCGCGCCGCCCGAACCGCCTTGCGCGTCAAGCGTCACCGTATATGTATTCGCGGTCCACTTCGCATATAGAGTTCTGTCCGACGTTCCCGTCCAATTTGTAAGGCTTGTCCCGTATTCGTTTGTATACCTCGTGCCGTTTCCGTTCGTGTTCGCGTACCATCCGCCGAAAACGTAACCCGTCCTTGTCGGAACAAAAAGAGTATATCCGCTTCCGTAAGTTACCGTTTGGGTCGATTCCGCATCGCCGATGTCCGCGCACTGATAATCGTAAGTTATCACGTATGTTTTTGGCGTCCATTTTGCAAAAAGCACGACCGCTCCCGCAATATCCCAATTTCTTACGCCAGCCATATAACTTGTGTAATACTGCACTCCGCTTCCGTTTTCGCCCGTATAATATCCGCCGAACGTATGACCGGTTTTTTCCGGCGCTACGGCGACAGGCATAGCCGAACCGTACGCCGCTAAAACGCTTTCGGTGCCTCCTCCGCCGCCTTGCGCGTCAAGCGTCACCGTATAGACAACCGACTCCCAGTCGGCGTATAGCGTCATGTCCGAAACTTCGCGCCAAGGCTCAAGGCTTATGCCGTTTTGATTCGTAAATTTTTTTTCGATTCCGTTTGAAGACGAGTACCACCCGTAAAAAACAAAGCCGGTTTTTGTCGGCACTACGAGCGTATATTCGGAGCCGTAGGTTACGGATTTACTTATCTCCGTATTATCTCCGTCCGCGCCAAGATAGTTGTATGTAATCGTATATGTATTCGCGTTCCACTTCGCATAGAGCGTACGGTTGCCGGTCACCTTATCGCTTTCGAAATTCCACTTTTCCGCGTACTCCGCGTCTTTATACCAACCGTCAAATCTATGCCCACGATAAACCGGCTCGTCCGGCTCGTCTATAATCGCGCCGTCAGAAATGTATTTGACATCTGCCGTTGTGCTGCCGCCGCAGCCGTCAAACGTCACGGTATATTTTTTTGCGGGCGGCGTACACGACGCAAGCGCTATAAGTACCGTTACAAAAACGACTGTAAAAAAAACAACTTTACCCTTTTCCCTAACCCAACTTACCCCTTTCATGGTGCCACTCCTTGAAAAATTTTCATACAAGACCTATGCTCAAATATCTATTTTTATAGATTATACTTCATTTTAATGAGAATGTCAATATCTAAATCTAAAATTTGATAAAATTACGACAAAAAATTATTCCGAAAAACCTTTTACGACATTATTCGGCTTGTACCCTCCCAAATTATATAAATGCTCACATTTAGGTTTTCTCTTGATACGCACGCTATGATTATCGATTTTTTGACGCTATGTCGGAATAATTCTAATCTTTAAGATTGGATAAGTCGCGCAAATAATAATTGACGGGGCTTACGCAAACGCTTAAGCCCCGTCAAAGGTTTTTACAGACCGAATAATTACTTACTTATACAAAAAAATACCCGTATTTTCTAAGCTATATATTCCTTTTATAAATAATATGTGCGCACGCGCCGCTTATATAAAGAGCTATCGACATCCTTATGGCGCGCGTTCAAAAGCGGCTTTTACACGCTTTTGCTTAATTTTTCAAATCATTTTTGCTTTTTAAAAGGTCGTTTATGACAAACGCGTTGATAATCGCGGGAAATATAAACCAGAAATAACTTCTAACGGCTTCAAGCAAATCTCCGTTGAGTAACGCCACGGAAAGAATTATAGCAACGCCGACAATGAAAAATAAAAAGTTCAATGCGACAAAAACTATAACCCAATATTTTTTAGCCGCAAACCTCATCGCGGGATTTTTCGCCCCTTTTGCCGCTATTGCCGCCATTATGCCGGCGAATAAAAAAATAAAAAGCATTCCGACGTTTACCCACGCGATTATCGTTCCGGTAAAATTACCCAAAGCATCCGCGCTCACATCCGTCGCCAAAATCGAAGCTAAAAGCGTCGCCCACCCCCCGACCGCAACGGAGACAAGCATAGTCGCTGTGACGAGGTAACTTATAGACAAGATAATAAAAAATACTCGCATTTTTTTATACATGACGGCTTCCTCACTTAGCAAAATCGGTGAACTTAACGACTTATAACTATAACATAAAAGACATGAAAAGTAAATACTTTTTTGAAAAACCGTTAAAAGACGTTTAAATCGCGTTTTCATTCAAATCGTTTTTCATGGCGATTACGGCTTTTTTAGCGGCTTCAAAATACTTCATATCCGAATATTTTTTATGCGCGCAAATTATTCCGCGCGAATTATTTACTATTATTCCCGAGCCGTCAGAGCCTAACGAAACCGAAAGGTCCTTTGCCGTAGCGCCCTGCGCTCCGTATCCCGGTATTAAAAAAAACATATGCGGATGACGTTTTCTTATGCTCTCCGCCTCTTCCTTTTGCGTCGCGCCGACGACCGCGCCGACGGCGCTATAGCCGTATTTTCCTCTCAAGTCCACGCCCCATTGCGCCACATAATCGCTTATTAACTCGTACACCTTTTTCCCGTCCGCAAGAGTTTGATTCTGTAGCTCGGAGGAGCTTTTGTTGGACGTCTTGACAAGTATAAATAATCCCTTGTCGTAAGCTTTGCACTCTTCGACAAACGGAAGTATTCCGTCGCTGCCCAAATAAGGGTTTACGGTTATGAAATCAAAATCATAAGCCGGTATGCCTATATCCGATTTGGATAAATAGGCTTTGCCGTATGCCGACGCGGTGCTGGCTATATCGTTCCTCTTGACGTCGGCTATGGTTATAAGCCCTTGTTTTTTTGCGTATTCACGCGTTTTTATAAAGGCGTCCGCTCCGTAGCTTCCGTACATTTCATAGTATGCGGATTGAAGCTTGACCGCCGGTATAAGCCCGCCGACGGCGTCTATGATACGTTTATTAAATTCAAATATGATTTCTCCCGCCGACTTAAAGTCGTTTACGCGCATTTTTAACTCTTCGGGGAGATATTCTATGCAGGTATCAAGCCCGACCGCCGTCGGGTTGTTTGTCTCTTTGATTTTATCTATCAAAACGTCTATTATCATTTTATATTTCGCCTCCAAAAAATACATGCGTTTTATTTTTTTAACCTAACTAACGTTTTTTTCGCGCGGTCTTTTTTTTATTTACGGCTCCACCCTCTCAAACAACGTCGCTATATCCGTCGCGGGTTCTCTGGCGAATACAAAATAAACGATACCCGCGATTATATAAGCCGCCGCCCAGAAAATACCGTAAACTAAGTAATCGTTAATAAATGCGGAAATCCCCGCGAGAATCATACCGATTACCATCAATAAAAAACCCGCCCCCGCCGCTATGAACATGGGCACCGCAACGTAAGTATTATTCTTTAATGCCTCTTTCATATTATTCCATACAAGATTAGGGCGTTTTAAATCTCTAATCATACCGAATTTTATAAGGGCTTTAGCGACGATGAAAGCGTTTCCGCATATGAGCGCGGCATTTATTATGACGACAAAAACGTTTTCCGACGCCATCAGCGCGGCGACAATATAAGCCGCCGAAGAAAGTCCTATTCCTACAAAGGAGACTATCAAAGCAAATCTCATTTTTATCTTGTAAACCGTTTCATACGGCACGGGAAGATATTTCAAAATGTAAAAATACTTGCCTTCTCTCGTAAAAGCCGCATGCGCCGTATAATTCAGCCCGCAAGCGAACATAAGCACAAAAAACATGCTCATGGATAAAGCGGTCAATCCCGCGTTAAGACCTTCGCCCGTTTCCGCTATGGTTGTTCCCATAAAATTATAATATATAAAAACCATAACCGGAGTCAGAACCGCTCCCAGATACGATTGGTACGCAAAGCCCGTATCGCGCGAAAGCGTTTTTATTTCTTTCAAAAGCAGTTGCTTGTCTATTCCGATATCCT
>JAISQX010000068.1 GCA_031273965.1 Clostridiales bacterium | reverse complement strand
CCGACGCGCCATAAAAAACTTTTCGTATCCGCGAATTGACAATGGCTCCGGCGCACATGGGACAGGGCTCCAAAGTAACGTAGATATCGCAATCGTTGAGCCTCCATCCTCCGACCTTTTTTTCGGCTTTTTTTATCGCGTTGAGCTCGGCGTGACAAAGTATGCTGCCGTTTTTTTCTATCGTATTGTAAGCCGACGAAATAATTTTACCGTCCTTTACAATCACCGCGCCCACGGGAACCTCGCCTAAGGCATAAGCCTTTTTTGCCAGAGACAAGGCTTTTTTCATATAAAATTCGTTGTCGGTCATATGTCCGCCTTTTAAAAAAAATTTTTATCCGCTCAATTTCTTAGGGGGGGGAATTTTTTAAAATTTTCCCCCCGCTATCATAGTATAAACGTCGTCTAAAATCTCTCAAAATCCATATTTTTGATAATTGGAAGTACGGCGGAATTTCTCTCGTATATACTTTCAAAATCCGCGTTCAATTCGGCGTAAGACCTATCCGCCGCGCCCACTTCGACGGTTAGCGCGAGTCTATCGTATCGCATGGTAAACCAATCCTTATATCCTCCCGCGCTGTTTACGCTTTCCTCAAGCGGGTAGCCGAGAGCGTCGGAAAAAAGTTTTGCATACCGCGGATACGGCATATTGTTTTTGTAACCGTAATAGATAACTTCTCCTTTACAATGATAGCATAAAACCGCAAAAAAGTCATGCTCTTTTGTAAAATTTACCAGAGCCTTCGTTTCGGGTTCGCTCTCCGGATAGGGACCGATATAATTCGCGACAGACGGACTTCTGACGTTTTGTACTCCGGTTCCCCAATCCGCGTCAAAATTTACGTTTAAATCAACCGCGTCGACGTTTGCTTTCCAAAGCGAAAAATCGCGGTTGCCTTTATTTATCCGTATAAGGCGGCGGACAAGAGGCGTATAATCATAGCGCGCCGCGTCCGTATCAAATAAAGAAGTCTTTTCTTTTTTAGAAATTCGGCATTTTATAGACGGCATCGAAAAAGCCGGATTTTCCTGCTCCGAGAAAGAATAATTTGCATAGAAAAAACACGGATTTTCCGGATTTAAAATCGCTTTTTCTCTCCTTAATATCTCGTCTACCGCATCGACGCCCAGAGTGCATAGCGCTACGCCGTCTACGTTTATAAGCGGCGCGAAGTAAACGGCGGGTTTGCCGTCGTATTCCTCCGCGAGTCTTGTCACCAAAGGCGCGGTTATGTATTCTCTCGCGTGTATCGCGCCAAAAATAAGCATGCTGCCGAATCTGTCGTCGCCTTTTTTTACATACGGTATGGGACTTCCGAGTACCGTATTTCCCAAATAGCCGGTTTCATAACCCGTTTCGCGAAACTTTTTCATCGCCTTATAAGTATTTTTTATCGTATCATACGGATTTAGCATTCATACTCCTCTTTTTTTGTTTTCGGGGTTTTTAAACACCTGCGAATGAAAAAT
The DNA here is from genome assembly GCA_031273965.1 of Clostridiales bacterium. GTDB lineage: Bacteria > Bacillota > Clostridia > Christensenellales > JAISNN01 > JAISNN01. Next base: position 2,638 of record JAISQX010000068.1, on the reverse strand, counting down.
TTTATTTGCATTTTTTATTTAAATCTCTGCGAAAAAAACTTCTTAAAAGCGACGTTTCGGCGCGATTTTTTCATACGTTATACAATATGTTTGACTTTCCATTTTTCCGCTTATTTTCGACTTGTCGTCAGGTCTTCTTTTATATATAATATGTTTGACTTTAAGACACGGTTAAATTATAATTATCCCGATAGAAACTTCCGACGCAAGCATAATGCCGTCGGTTTTGCGTAAAAGAACGGAGCCGATACGGAAAGAAAAGAAAAAATCATCCATAATTACATAAAAAACGGAGAGAAATTCGTGTGCTAAAGATTTGTTGCCTGGGCAGCGGGAGCAAAGGAAACTGCTTTTTTATAGAATCGGAAAGAATAAAGCTTTTGGTGGACGCGGGGCTTAACTTTTCCGACATAAAGTCTAAGCTGCTGGAAATCGGAATCTCAATATTGGACATAAGCGGCGTGCTTATAACGCACGAACACACCGACCACATAGGGGGACTGACGGGCTTTTCGAACAGCGGCATACCCATATTCGCGCACGCACGCGCCGCGCGCGTCATAGAAAACAAAATACGCGGGTTGAATATGCGCGCGGTGAACGGCGAATTTGATTTTTACGGAATCGGGGTAACGTCTTTTAACATTCCGCATGACTCGGCGGGGCCTCTTGGATATAGATTAAGCAACGGAAATATTTCCGTGGGTATCGCCACGGATATGGGACATATCTCCTTGAGCGCGGCGGAAGGCTTAAAGGATTGCGATTGCGTGGTTATAGAAGCAAACCACGACAAAGATATGCTCTTAAATGGGAAATACCCCCATGCGCTAAAAAAACGCATCACGGGAGGGCGCGGACATTTAAGCAATTTGGATTGCGCCGAGCTATTGTCGTCGATTGTCACGCCGCGAACAAAAAACGTTTGGCTGGCGCACCTGAGCGAAGAGAATAACCTTCCCGAGCTTGCCTTTGAAACCGTTGTAAAAGAACTGCAAAAAATCGGCATAACAGAAGGACGCGACTTAAAAATCGAAACACAAAAACAACATGAAAAAAGCAGAATAATTTGTTTTTCATAAAGAGCGCATTCCAACCGAATATAAACCGTCTTATACGAATAGCAAACGTAAAAAACCCGAAAAAAACGAGGAAATCCTGCGACGCGGGCGAGAAAACGACCTCAAGACTTGCGTAACAAACTTTTTTGCGATAAAAACAACCGCGTTATTTTCTAAAATCTGCTAAGCGCGACCGATTATATCCAAGGTCATTTTGGGCGAAATCGAAAGAATAGTTATAGCCAATGTCTTAGCCACTAAATATGGCAAAATACATAATATTTTTTGAGATTACCCCAATATTTTGCCGAACTTTAGTTGACACGAAAGTTTTTTTGATATATAATGGTTATGTAATCTTTAAGGATTACTTTATAAATTTGCATTCTTCACTTATTTACCCCTTATCTATTTTTTGGCAAAAGAACCCGATTTTTATCGGGTTCTTTTGTTTCCCGCTTTTTGCCGCAGAAACTATTGGAAGCGTTTCCGTTTACGGATTTATCCGACTAAACTCGATATGTATTCAATAAGGCTTGCGCTTTTTTATGCGTAACCCCTGTCGTCTCACGGCTCAATCGTTACCATTCGCTTGTTTTTGCCACTCGTATATGTTATAATGATTACAGACTTATTTGTGGAGGTAACGTCATGAAAAAGCGTATATTATTTATCGTCGGCGCTATAGCGTTGATTTTGGTCATTTCCGGCGTATTTATCTACGGCATATTAAAAGATACGATTAATCCCGCGGATTTTATCCGTCCTCAATTTAGCTCTCCCAACCTTATGGAGGGCGCGTCGATTACATATGAAACGCTTAAAAAGGGAGAAAAACCCGATGCGGTCAATCTCCTTGCCTCCGGAAACTCCGCGTGGACGCCGCGTGATATCGATCGCAAACCCGGCGCGAACACGGATGACGTTTGCAACGGCGCGGCTGAGATTCGGTTGGCAAAATTGAGCGTGTTCAACACCGCAATAATTGAGGAAATCGGTAATGAGGTGCAATATTTTCGTTTGCAAGCCTATATAAACGACAACTGGGTAACAGTATACCAAAGCGAAAAAATACAGTCCTTGCGTCTATGTAGTTTTGACGCCGTGCAGACGGACAGGGTGCGTCTAGTGATAGACAAATTCCGTAGCCGCAATACTTCCGCAAAAATCAAGTCTCTGCAATTATATAACGAGAGCGTACGCGATGTAAAGGACTTTAACGTCACGGTCTACCAACGTTTAGACGGCGACGTTCCAAGTGAAATCCTTAAACGCACACCGGAACAAATAGCGGCGTTTGCGCGGTATTACGACGTTTACAACACGGTGTTAATATTTGGCGCGGTCAACTGGAAGAACGGCGAAATGACGTTCGGCGTGCCGGACGGCGAAGACGGATTTGCCCGGGAACTGAGCGCGTTGCGCACAATCATCGAGCAACGCAGTAATAAGGAACATAAAGTCAAAATAGTTTGCACGGCGCTCGCCGACGGAGCGGGAGGCAACGGGCACACCGGCGTGAACGTTTTTATGGCGGAGCACTGGCAACGAGTTGCCGACCGAATGGTAGAGTTCCT
>JAISQX010000101.1 GCA_031273965.1 Clostridiales bacterium | reverse complement strand
CAACGACTACGACGCGGTGGAGTTTTCGCCGCGCGCGGACGACGCCTTTCGCCTTATTTACGGTAAGGGCAGAGGAATATTGATTAATTCGGATTCTCACAATCTGGGAACCATAAGCGAAGCCGTCAATTTCATCGAACTAAAGAAATGCGGCGCGGAAGCGCTTATAGAATATTTACGGAGCAGAGGTATTCCGGAGGGCGGCTATAAAAGTTGAAATCCGCATATCTTGTCTCTTATTTCGCCTTTGTTTTTTTAGCTAAAAATAAATAAAAACTCGCGCGGATAGAATAAAAGTCAGATTTTAAATTTGTGTTTGCTCTATCGCGCGGCGTGTCCGTTAAAATCGGCGGGTAATATGCGGATGTCTATAGAAGAAAAACTCAAAAACCTTCCCGCGCTTCCCGGCGTATATATTATGTTGGACGCGGATGGAAATATAATATATGTCGGCAAGGCGAGGTATTTAAAAAACCGCGTCCGTCAGTATTTTCACGCGTCGGCAAACCGTGACGACAAGGTTTCGGCAATGGTAAGGCGCGTTGCGGATTTTCGGTATATAGTCGTAAACAACGAAGTGGAGGCGCTTCTGCTTGAGAGTAATCTTATCAAGCGGCATAAACCTCAATATAATATTTTGTTAAAGGACGACAAGGCTTATCCCTTTATAAAGATTGATTTGAATAAAAAATATCCAAAAATCGAGATTACAAGAAACGTCAAAAACGACGGGGCGAAATATTTTGGGCCTTACATGCTCGGAATAAGCGTCAGGGATATGGTAAACCTTATCGAAGGGGCTTTTCCTCTCAGAAATTGTTCCCTCAACTTTGACAAAATAAGCGTAAATCACCGCCCTTGTTTAAACTATCATATAAAAAGATGCTTGGCTCCGTGCGCGTACGACGCGGAAGCAGAATATAAGGATATCATAAGCGGCGTAATGGATTTTCTCTCGGGGCAAAACAAAGACATAGAACAAATTTTGACGAAAAAGATGAACGCGGCGAAAGATAACGAGGATTTTGAAACGGCGATATATTACAGAGATAATCTAAAGATTCTTGATAAGGTAGTGAGAAAACAGATAGCCGTCCTTAAAAAAGATTTTGACCTTGACGTATTCGGCGCGGCGGAAAACGGCATGTTCAGCGTAATTTCGCTTATAGTCGTGCGCGGCGGAAAAATCGTCGGAGAGGAGAATTTTATGTCGTCGGACGCGTCTTTTTCGATTTCCGAAGCATTGGGGTCTTTTATCAGACAATATTATGCGGTAAGAGCGGTAAACGCGGCGGAAATAGTCGTATCCCATGAGCTTGAGGATAAGCTCGCGATGGAAGAGATATTAAATAAAGATAGGCGCGGCGCCGCGGTTAAGATAGCTTGCCCAAAGCAAGGCGTCCGAAAGCAGCTCATCGACACGGCGGTAAAAAATGCCGAAGAATACATGCGGATAAACGAATTGAAGGCGGACAAAAAACGTGAAATGACTTACGGAGCCGTGGAGCTTTTGAAAGGGATTTTGGGATTGAAAAGGCTCCCAAAGCGTATTGAAGCGTACGATATATCGAATATAAGCGGACAGTACAAGGTCTCAAGTATGGTGGTTTTTACCGACGGGATGCCGGATAACGCGCAGTATCGTAGGTTTAAGATAAAAACGGTCGAAGGCGCCGATGATTTTGCGTCCATGAATGAAACGCTTATGAGGCGATTGGACAGGTTAAAGCCCGAATCCGGGAATAAAGACGCAAGTTTTTCTTTGAAACCCGATTTGATTTTAATCGACGGAGGAAAAGGGCAGTTGTCCTCGGCGTACAGGGCGTTGTGTGATTGCGGAGCGGCGGATATAGAGATAATCTCCCTCGCCAAACGCGAAGAAGAGATCTATACGTTGCATTCGGACCAGCCGACGATACTTGAAAAGACGAATCTTGCGCTCAATATGCTTATGCGGTTGAGAGATGAAGCGCATAGATTTGCGATAACATACTTTAGAAGGCTTAAAGCGTCAAAGGAATTTGAATCGATACTTTCGGCGATAGACGGGATAGGCAAGGCGAAAATAGAGAGCTTGTACAAAACCTTTAGAACTATCGGAAAAATCAAAGAGGCGCCGTACGGCGAACTGCTGAAGTGCCCAAGAATAGGAAAAAAAGACGCGGAGAATATAATAAATTTTTTTGTGGACGAAGCGAACAAAAAATAAAACGAATAACCGGAAAGGAGATATGAAAAAATGGCGGATAACTGTGTTTTTTGTAAGATAATAAACGGGGAAATACCCGGAAAAAAGCTTTATGAAGACGATAAAATGATAATAATAAGGGATTTGTATCCCAGAGCGAAGATACATCTCTTGATGATACCAAAGGAGCATTACGCCGATATAGTCAGTCTTGACGAGAATACCGCAAAAACGCTTGGAGAATGTCTTTTGAAGCTAAAGGACCTTCAGGAGCTTTTGGGGATATCCGACGGATTCAGATTGATAATCAACAGAGGCGAACTTGTCGGACAATCGGTATTTCACCTGCATATTCATATTTTGGCGGGAGAAATACTCGGAGGATTTTAAGGAATTAGGAGAATGGTTTAAAGAAGAAATTAACGCGATTTTCCGTCGAATCATAAAATCATTATACAAAAAGGGGGGTATATATTGTGGAAACCGGAGAAAATGAATTTTTTGAAGTTTTGACGTCGCTTGTATCCGAAAAAAAATTTCATAAACTGCGCACGGTTCTCGTCGCGATGAATCCCGCCGATATAGCCGAATATATAATGAACGGCGGCGCTAAGGATCGCTTATTGGTGTACAGAATCCTGCCCAAAGAATTGGCGGCGGAGGTTTTTGCTTATCTTGATACGGATATTCAACAGATACTCGTAATGTCTTTTACGGACGAAGAATTGACCGGCGTCTTAAACGAGTTGTTTTTAGACGATACTATAGATTTTTTGGAGGAAATGCCGGCTTACGTCGTAAAAAAGGTTTTGGCGCATACCGATGCGGACCAAAGGAAAATCCTCAATCAATTTTTGCAGTATCCGGAGGACAGCGCGGGAAGTCTTATGACAATCGAATATGTGACGCTGAACAAAAATTATACGATTGAAGAGTCTATCTGGAGGATAAGAAGGGTAGGAATAGACAAGGAAACCGTATACACCGCTTACGTAACGGACGGGAAGAGGGTTTTGGAAGGCGTGGTAACGGTAAAAGATTTATTACTCGCAAAGAACGAGGAAGTCATAGCCGACATAATGGACACCAACGTAATCTGCGCGAATACCAACGACGACAAGGAACGCGTTTCGGAGCTATTCAAAAAATACGACTTGATGTCGCTTCCCGTTATAGACGCGGAGGGGAGAATCGTCGGAATTATAACAATCGACGACGTCGTCGGAGTTATACAGGACGTAGACACGGAAGACTTTGAGAGAATGGCGGCGCTGCGCCCGTCGGAGCGTCCGTACCTTAAATCATCAGTGCTCACGCTTGCAAAAAACCGTATTACATGGCTTTTGGTGCTTATGATTTCGGGAATGCTTGTGGGGGCTATTCTCGGACTCTTTGAGGATGCGATGTCGTCCGTCGTGGTGCTGATAACCTTTATACCGATGCTTACGGATACGGGCGGCAACGCCGGCTCTCAGGCGGCGACGCTGATAATCCGCGGATTGGCGCTCGGAGAATTGACGGTTAAAGATTTTTTAACGATACTATGGAAAGAAATAAGAATCGCGCTTTTGATAGGCTCGGTACTCGCCGTATTTATGTTTATCAGATTTATCGTACAATATTCGCTTATACAGCGAACGGATATAGGCGCAAACGTGTATTTAACCGCCTTAGTGGTATCGATAAGCGTGTTATTTGTCATAGCGGCTTCAAAAGTCGTCGGGAGTATGCTCCCGCTTATTGCTAAGAAACTCAAGCTTGACCCTGCTATCATGGCGGCGCCGCTTGTGTCAACGATGGTGGACGCGCTGTCTTTGACGTTTTATTTCGCAATGGCAAAGCTTTTGTTGGGAATATGACGGGACTTATGCAAAAGGTGTCCCAAAAGACATTATTTACTTAAGGTTGCAATAATCGTAGCCAAAATATAACGGAAAACCGATTGAAAATGTGCAAAGGAGGTATGCGGTGGAAGACAACATTGACAAATTAACCGCTCTTATAAAGGAAAAGGATTACAGAAAATTACGTGAAGAATTAAGCGATATGTTTCCTTACGACATAGCCTCTTTTATGACGGAACTGACGCCTAAGGAGCGTATGTTGGTTTACCGTATTCTAAAAAAAGAGCTTGCGGCGGAGGTATTTTCATATCTGGACAGCGAAATACAAGAAAACCTTATAATGTCGTTCTCCGAAAGCGAAATAGCGTCGGTGCTTGACGAATTGTTTTTGGATGATACGGTTGATTTTTTGGAAGAGATGCCCGCGTATGTGGTGGAAAAAGTGCTCAAGGTTTTGTCGGAGAGCGACCCGGATACGCGAAAGATGATAAATAACTTTTTGCAGTACCCAGAGGACAGCGCCGGCAGTATAATGACCATCGAATATGTCAATGTCAATCAAAACTATACCGTGGAGGACGCGATAAGCAAAATCCGCCGCGTCGGTCTGAATAAAGAGACGGTTTACACAATATACGTTACGAATGAAAACAGGATATTGGAAGGGGTTATATCCTTACGGCGTTTACTTTTCGCCGATAACGGGGATATAATCGGACACCTTATGGACGCTAATTTTATATACGCCTATACTAACGACGACAGAGAAAAAATCAGCGCGCTATTCCAAAAATACGATTTGCTTTCGCTACCGATACTGGATAAGGAAAACAGGTTGGTGGGCATAGTCACGGTTGACGACGTCGTAGACGTAATTCAAGAGGAAAACACAGAAGACTTTGAAAAGATGGCGGCGTTGCGCCCGTCGGAAAAGACCTATTTAAAATCCTCGGTTTGGGAGCTTGCAAAAAACCGCTTGACCTGGCTTACCGTGCTCATGGTTTCCGGAATGTTTATAGGCTTGTTACTGGGGATATTTGAGGAAGCGCTTATAGGTATTTTGGTGGTTTTTATACCGATGATAACCGGAACGGGCGGAAATGCCGGTTCGCAAGCGGCGACGCTTGTAATCCGCGGCTTGGCGCTGGGAGAGATAACGGTAAAGGACTATTATAAGGTCATATGGAAGGAATTGCGCGTTTCATTTATGATAGGCTTTGCGCTTGGGCTGTTTAATTTTGTGAGAGTGCTTATACAGTATCCGAATATCGAGCAGGGGACGGGAAAAACCGCGTTTGTAATAGCCATTAGCGTTATGTTTACGATAATCGCCGCCAAATTGACGGGGGGCGCTTTACCTTTGATAGCAAAAAAGCTAAAGCTGGATCCGGCGCTTATGGCGGCGCCCGTAATATCCACGATAGTAGACGGCGTGGGACTGGTCTTTTATTTCGGAATGGCTAAGCTTATACTTGGGCTTTAAAGAGGCGGCAAAAAAATGTATAATAATTAAATTCTAATTTTAATTGGAGGCAAAAAATGCCAGACGAAAAATTTCCGCCGGCATTGGAAACGGAGCGGTTGCGCTTAAGACCGATGGAGCTTAGCGATGCGGCGGACATATTTGAGTATGCGTCAGATGAGGAAAACGTCAGAGATATGCTATTTGACGCGCACGCAAATATCTACGATACAATCAATTTTTTGAGCGGGGAACGTATAAAATACGATAATAAGGCTTGTTACGACTATGCGATAATCCTAAAAGACACCGGTAAGCTTATAGGCACGGGAGGCGTTTTTGAAGCGGATAAGCTACCGCATTCCGCCAATATAGGATATATTTTGAATAAGAAATATTGGGGGAAGGGGTACGCTACCGAGGCGATGACGGCGGTCGTGAATTTTTGTTTCAATGTTTTACGCGTCCGTCGGGTGGAAGCGTGGCACATAGCGGAGAATGAAAAATCGGGAATAGTCATGAAAAAATTGGGGATGGTCTATGAGGGGACAAAGGTAGACGGTTTATACTTAAAAGGAGCGTATCGCACCATGGTAATGTACGGATTAATAAGGGATGCTTGGGCGGAGTCGATATGTCCTGACCAAGAGGGGAGAGAAAGAAATGGCATCTAATTTGTCTACAGTCGAATATATTTCGGAGCAGATAGAATCGGCGGGAGTCGTAAGGTACAAAAAAATGTTCGGCGAATATATGATATATTGCGATGAAAAACCCGTGTTTTTGCTTTGCGACGATATGCTTTTTGTAAAGATATTGCCGCAAACCGAAGCTCTGTTGGGTGTGGACGGAGAAAAAGCTCCGCCGTATTCCGGCGCGAAACCTCATTTTGTAGTCCCGGACATCGATAACGGAGAATTGTTGGTAAGTTTAGCGTCGGTTCTCGCAAAAATATTGCCGTTACCGGCAAAAAAGAAAAAATAGTATCGCCGTCGTATTTTATATCGCAAAAATCCGCCGTCGCCGCTCGTACGACAACCGGAAGATGCGGGGCGGGGATAAAAAACAAAGTGTTGTTCTAAAATTTCTAATTTTGGAACAACACTTTGTTTTTTTACTGAGTCGTATAGATTTCTTCGTCTACAAAGACAGATTTTTACAGCTTAATCGGCGTTTATACCTTGGCAAAAATCGCCGGAGTTTGGTAGGTGCCGTAGCTATCGACGCCGTTAAAGGAAACGCTCGCCCCGTTAAACTCAAAGTACGAAATAACGTATTTTTGGGAGCCTTTTTTGATTGTCACTAACCCAAGAATTTTGTTAAGCGTGCTCTTAAGCTGAGCGTCTTCAATATTTTCGTTGATAAAATCGCTTACAAAACTAACCTGAGACAAACTCATGCCAGATGTATCTCCTGTGGTGCCGCCGTCGTGAACGCGATGGAAATCAAAGCCGCTCGTATTAGCCGCGGTATAATCCCAACCGTGTGAATGCCCGCTTATCGCCAAATCGATAAAAGAGTTGGCTTTTGCCTTGAAGCGGTTATGAATCTCGGTGTGCGCGTCGTCATACGGCTTGGTGTACTCGGAGTCGTGCATTAGAACCATATTGTAAAGACTCGGATTCGGCGTCAACGATTCAAACCAATCCATTTGCTTTGACAGATAAGATACCATGTCATAGAAACCGTCGTGCTCCCATTGATCGCCGTCTTCGCCCTCGGCGGTATCCAATACCGTATACATGTAGTTTCCGCGTTGAACCTGATAGTACATTTCTTTCAAACCGATTTTGGCGCCCATGTCGGACATCTCCTCGCAACCGCGCACCTCGTGGTTTCCGCGTACAAAAATAGCCGGAATCACGCTCTGCGTTGCAATAGCCGCGCCCTTAAGGAAGTAGTCTATAACTTGTTGCTCATTGACGTAAAAGTCCGCATAATCGCCCATAGTGAGAACTAAATCGGCGTCATCTCTGATATAACTTGAGGCGGAATCCAAAAGACCGAGTTGCTGATGCCAGTCCGACGCGGATATAATCTTCGGATCTACAGCGTTGGTCGTATTTTTTAGCGTATAAGTATTTCCGTCGATGGTTTTGCCGAGTTTACCGCCGTAAGCGAGAAAGTCGAGTACGCGAGTGGCGTGAACGGTATATTGATTACCGTCGAGTTCATCGCGCGGAATTTGAACGGCGTGAATTTTACCGACAGCCTTGACGCCTGCTTCGTTCGCATAAACGGTTTTTTCCTCACCGTTATACGAGTAGGTAACATAACCTTGCGCGTCGGCGTTCGTGGCGAAAACGACGGAGTACTTATCGACTCCCAAATCGTCCTCTCCTATATCGAAAACAATCGGCTCGGTTTGGAATTCAAATTCTATCGGCGGAATTTTCGCGAACGCGGCGGCGGCTATCGTTCCGACAAAGATAACCGAGAGAATGACGGCGATAATATTGCGCGCTTTCGCTCGTATCTTAAGATTCGGAAAACACAACAATAAAAACGGAACGCCGAACAAGGCGGCGACAAACGGCAAACTGCCTATGAGGGATATGTAAATGGTCTCGATGTGCGCTATATCGGATGAAACGTAATTGATCAACCAAAACAGCAACGATAATATAAACAGAAGAACCGAAATTATGATAACGAGTACGGGTATACGTTTTTTAGCGAGAGTCGCCACGGCGACGCCCAAGGCGTAAATTCCGTTGGCGATCATGACATAAAAGAGCAGTTCCGAAAAACCGATAAAAATCTCATGATCAATGAAAACCCAACCGACGCGAACGCCGTAATTGACAATCGGCGCCACAACGGCTAACAATGCGGCTAATACCGCAAAAAAACTACCGATGACACGAAGAGGCGTGACCCCTTCCGCAGACACTTTGTTGTTACTACTCATAGAAAATCTCCTTCCTAAAGACAAACTTCGTTAAAATTATATCATAAACAAACGCCTTTGTCAATACCTTCCTAAAAAAAAGTTTACATCATTTTTACAAAGCTTTGATATAGCCGAACAAGAGTTTACATCATTTTTACAAAGCGTGATATAGCCGAACAAGAGTTTACATCATTTTTACAAAGAGGCTGCGGAATAATTAACCGCAACCTTGTAGCTTTATTTTTTGCGGCATCCTTTTGGTTAAATTCTGTCTTTTGCGCCTTTTAACGTAGCTCCGCTACGCCCTAAGGCACAAAAAGGTCAAAATTTATCTCAAAAGTCCGCTCGCAAAAATCTCAAATTAATTATTCCGCAGCCTCAAAGCTTTGATATAGCCGCAGCCGCGTTAAAAAACAAAAGCGCCTTATTGAAAAGGCGCTGATTTTTTACGCAAAACACAAGTAAAAGAGAAACGAAAGGTATAATTTGATTTGGTTATATAATTTTGGTCATTAACCTTTCCCTATCGGGAGGGGGAGCTTTGACGACAAAGCGGCATATCACGAATTATTATAAATCAAAAACGACAACCAAACTGTTATGCTTGACCGCCATTTATGTCGGAATTATTAGGATTAGGCTTGGTGGGGAAATCGCTTGCGTTAAGCGTAACGCCATAGTCTCATAAATAAATTGAAATTAACTGTTTAACTCAACAACAGTTTATAAGAATTTTTAATAAATCTTCGAACGTAATTAAATTATCCCGCGAAAATTCAATTTTAGCGGGACGCGAATTATAATTTAAACACAATTTTTGATTTTTCGAGAGGAATGGCGAGCAGAATATAAAAAACGGTTATGACTCCGATAATAATCCAAGCTTCCGCTTCGTTATGCGCTTTCGGAAAACCGGTCAAAGCGAACACCGCTTGAAGAATGAGGACGAGCAGAAGATAAAGCATAATATTTCTACCCATCGCCGAGAGAAGCGGAATCCTTTTACCCTTTATGACTAATTTATCCAAGACGTAAAAACCGAAATAAAAGAGGTTTATTTTTGAAAGAGCGGACACCATATACGCCGCGTTCAACGACGGGAACGACGGTATGTCGAGAAGATAGATAAAACGTCCGAACACCCATAGAGCCGCGGTCAGAATCGCGTACGGTATGATGCCTTTTTTAGATACGTCGGCTATCGCGCCGGATAACAAAATCACGGCGGCATAGCCTATGCAAGCGGCCATTCCGCCCGCGTAAGCCGTATTTTCGATAACTCCGTTGGTGTTTACCGGAATATAAGCCAAAAGCTCAAAGAGCGAGTCTTGGTTAAAATGATAAAACAAAAGTATTCCTATGGCAAAAAGAGTTTTTAGTATCGGGCTCTTTGCAATTCTCGGAGTGAGAAACGGAATGACAAGAAGTGATGCGAAACCTATGGACGGTACCGTATTCCACGCACTCGCGGGAGGGTCAAAAGCGCCCGCAAAGTAAAAGAGTCCCAAAAACACACCCATAAAGGCCGTGTTTCGCAAAAATACTTGCTTATAAGCGGCTCGACCTTCCCGTTCATACTTCTTGATAAAAGATGAAAAGAACACAAAGCCTATAACGAAAAAGAAGAGAATAGGGCCCAAATCAATGATATTAAAGCCCCACGACGGTATAAGCACGGGATTGGAGTGATTCGCCCAAGCGGGCGTGTGAAATCCGTCCTTAGGCATATGTATCAGCATGTGGTCAACCATATATAGCAATACGACCAACCCCTTGACGTTGTCAATCAGAGCGTTTCGCGCTCCTATCTTCTGTAGACGCGGAGTTTTGAACTCCGCATCACGCTTGACGGAAATATGTTTTTCATTCATAATATATAACCTTGCAACTTTGAGATAAAAACAATCAAAGCTTAATCAATATTTTTTTCTTTTCTAAAAACGCGGCGGACGCGACGTACAGCCCGAGTATGAACAAAGAAACCAAAACCGCCGGCAAAAAGCCCAACTTGGGAAGCGCGCTTCGCGCAAAAGAAAGACCCAAAAGAACGACGAGCGTAACGAGCATATAAAACAAGATATTTCTTCCCAAGGCGGCAAGAAAGGGTATAGCCCGGTCTTTAAGCGCATATTTGTTTATGATATACATAAAGAAGAATATTAGATTCATTTTTGTAAAAGCCGTAAAGAGGTATCCCGCGGAGAATATGTCGTAACTTACGGGAACCTTTAATACGTTATTGACCAAAAGTCCCGCCAGATAGAGCGCCGCCGTCGAGACCGCGTAGATAATCAACCCTTTTTGGGAGAGGTCTTTGACTCCCGCGGCGAGTAAAACCACCGCGACAAAGCCGAATGACGCGGCGGCGCCGCCGCCGTGCCCGGACGCGGCGCCGAAAAGATCAAAAAGCTTGTCGTGAAATACGGAATAAAGAACGAGTATCACGGCGGCCGCAATAAACTTAGAAATTGTGCCGATAAGCGTTTTTCTTCTGAAAATCGAAGTTAAAAACGGCAGCGTCAAAATTCCCGTAAAGCCTATGCCCACAAAATAATTCCAAGAAGCGGGTACGGGCGGTTTTGTCAGAGTGTTTTGAAGATATAAAATCATCAAAAATATTCCCATAACCGAGAGGTTTTTTATGAAATACTGTCTGAACGCGCTTTTACCGAAAAGCTCCGCGCGTTTAATAAAACTTTGATATAAAACAAGTCCGATAAAAAAATAAAAGGCTATGGGCGCAAGGTCTAAAAGATTGAAGCCCCACCAATTGATTAACACGGGTTCGGAATGATAGAACCAATCGGACAACGGCTCCGTCAACGGTAACACTCGCATTATATGTACGAACACATAAAGCAAGATTAGCAAACCCTTTGCGTTGTCAACCGTAGCGTCGCGCGCAATTATTTTTTGTTCTCTGTCGCCGATTAAATTTGAAGCCATATCGTCGCTCGCCTATAATTTTTATTTAATTTTAACATTATATCATATAATTCTCAAGAGGGCAATGGTTTTTATCTTTAATTCAAATTCACGATTTTTTTGTAGCGGTAGTATATTGTAATAAAAAAGCATAAAGAAGGTATTTATGGGAAGAGGTTTTATTACTGTAAATTCGCAAACCGCGGGCGAAGCGTTGCCCGTCGGGGGCGCGCACGTAATGGTTTTTACAAAAAACGGTGAAAAAATTTACGATACGTACACCGACGGCAACGGCAGAACGGGAGTATTGGCTCTATATGCTCCGTCCGCGCAGATAGTCACGAACGAAAACTACAGAGGGGTGGCTTACGAAAGATACGACGTGTATGTGTCAAAAGCGGGATTTAAGAGCATAAAGGTAAAAAATGTTGAAATAATCGATTCCGAAAGGTCCATACTCCCGGTCGTATTGCATCCTTTGAGATTGAGAAGAGACAACGACGACGCGGGAAACGCCGACAATGGCAATCAAAACAGCACGGGCGGGTCGTTAAATATCGACGACGACAACGAAGAGATAGACATTCCGCCCATCGGATTGCTTATGCCGACAAACCAAACGCAATATACGGAGCCGAGCAGAATTATAAAAGACGTTTATATTCCCGAGTACATAACCGTCCATTTGGGAACGCCTAACAATAACGCGGCGCGCAATGTACAGGTGCCCTTTGAGGAGTATATAAAAAACGTCGCAAGCAGCGAAGTGTATCCCACGTGGCCGTTAAACGCTATACTCGCCAATATTCATTGTCAGGTTACTTTCGCGCTCAATAGAATTTATACCGAATGGTACAGAAGCAGGGGATATAATTTCGATATTACCAATTCGACGGCATACGATCAATATTTTGTGGAGGGTCGGAATATTTTTGAGAATATTTCGCAGACCGTCGATCAAGTGTTCAACGTATATGCGCGCCGTATCGGTTTTAGAAATCCGTATTTTACTCAGTATTGCAACGGAACGACTTCCGTGTGTTCGGGACTTTCGCAATGGGGGACGGTGAGTCTTGCGGAGCAGGGGCTAGAGCCGGTCGAGATAATGCAATATTATTACGACGACGATTTGGAGCTTGTGATAACGGAAAACATAAGTAATATCAGCGAAAGTTATCCCGGATATGCTTTGAAAATCGGAAGCATGGGAGACGAAGTAGCGCTTATACAAAACTATCTGAGAAGAATACGTATAAATTATCCGCTTATCCCGCGGATAACCGACGTTGACGGAGTGTTCGGGGAGAGTACGGACCTTGCCGTAAAAAGTTTTCAGACAACCTTTAATATGGTGAGCGACGGCATTATCGGCAGAGCGACATGGTACAAGATCTCCTTTATATATGTGAGCGTAATCAAACTGGGCGAGATTGACAGCGAAGGCGAGAGAGTCGGCATAGGTTTGAATCCGTCTTCTTCGGTGCTTCGGTTGGGCGCGACGGGCGCCGACGTTATCGAATTACAATTTATTTTGGACGCCATAGAGCCTTTTTATCCGTCTATACCGACGGTCATAAAAGACGGATATTTTGGGTATGAGGTGCAAAACGCCGTCAGCGAGTTTCAACGCACGTTCGGTCTTTACGCGGACGGCGTGGTCGGACCCGCGACATGGGCGATGCTGTATTCGGTATATAAGGGGATATTCGAGAGCGGGGTTGTGGAGATTCCGGACAACGGCGATACGGATATGTCCGAAGGTCCGGCTTATCCCGGAGTAGCTTTGCGTCTCGGAGATAACGGGGCGGACGTAAGGCTCATGCAACAATACCTAAGCGCTATAAGACTTGTATACAATTCGATTCTTCCCGCCACGGCGGACGGACAATTTGACAAAGCCACCGAAAATGCCGTCAAATCTTTCCAGAACGAATTTGTTTTGGACTCGGACGGCGTGATAGGGTCCCAAACATGGCGTGAGATTGTCAGAGTTTACAATATCGTTAAGGGAAAGCAGACGGAGATATTCGCTTACCCGGGCGCGGCGCTTCGGTTGTGGGCAACGGGTCCCGACGTCTCGACTATGCAGGTCGTGCTTAACGAGCTGCACAAATACTATCCCGAAATACCGGCGACAACTATAAACGGCGTTTTTGACGAAAACCTAAGAACGGCGGTTATAGCGTTTCAGCGGCTTTTTGGACTTGAACCGGACGGCATAATCGGAGCCGTAACGTGGAGAAGGATAATTCGCGAAAGATCAAACGCGGCAAACGCGGCAAACGCGGAATAAAGAGATAAAGCGCTTCATTCGTCTTAAAGAGGAACAAAAACCGCAGTTTTTGTTCCTCTTAATAAAAGTCTATATCTTTTGTTTTATTATATTTTTTTAATGCGCACCCCCGAACGATATTGCCCTCAATATAAAAATTCCTTGTTTTTTTTTTATCTTTGTGCTATAATATGAAAAAAGAAAGAGCATAATTATACCGACAAAGGTTTATCCGCGCCGTAAGGAGTTTTTTATGGGGTCTGTAAGTGGATTTTTAAAAGCCAAAAGAAAGGATTTTATTATGTTTTCTTTTGCTTTTTTGTTTATTATTTTGTTTTTTTCTATGGTTCTTAACTATTGGGGCGGCGACGCCGCGGCGAAAGATTTTTCCGCGGGCATGAGAATATCTTTTGCCGCGCTTGTGTTTTTGACCGTGATTTTTTATCAGACGCTGAGATTCGAAGAGTCCGTAAAGAGCGGGGCGTATATCGTTATACTCAATCTCTTCGCCGCGCTGGATTTGCTTCTGATTTTTTACGGAAGCAACGTGAATATTTTTGACATCGCGACGACGCTGTATTTGGTGGTTGGAATTTCGGCGATTACTCGGATTATATCGGATCTTGTAAAGAAGAACGCCAAGCGGAATTTTTACGCCTACATGAACGGGCTTAGAGCCTGTCTTATTATAATGCTTGCGGCTATAGCCGCGCAAGCTATAGCCGACTTTGCGAATTTCGGCGACGGCGTGCTTTCGCCCGACGCGCTGACGTCGTCTTATATGTTTTTTGCGGCGGCGGCGTTGGGGCTTCAGACGGCGCAAATTCTTATCGTCAACAAAAAAAATATAGCGTCAAAAATCGCTTCGGCGGTTATGTTAGTTCTCGGATTTTTTTACGGGATTACGCTCACGCCTTTTTTTCGCGACATATTGAACCTAAGGCTGTCGAGCGACGCGACGGTGTGCATAGCGGTTTTGTTCGCCGTTTCGGTTGCCTTGCTGTTTTGTATAAATCTTTATCGCGCGGGAATAAGCCGCGCCGACGGTAAAAGGAATATATATAAAAAAAGCGCGGTCTTGTCGTTCCTCGGCTTTGCTATGTATCTAATGTTCATAAACGGAATAACCGACATAAGCGCGGGTACCCGTAAAGTGTTTTATATCGTTTCTTTGGCGCTTGCCGCGGCTTTTTTGGTCTATATTCTGATTACGTACGGTTATGAAAAGGTCTTGACGGACGCTTGCGCCGAAGGCGTGAAGCCGGTTGAAGGCGAACAAAAAACGGACGACGCTGAAGGCGAGAATGCAAAAGCGCCCGAAAGCGCAAAAACGGTTGAAAACGAGGCGAGTTCGGAGTCGGAAGCGAACGGATACGTCGGCGAGGCGGAGGCGACGCGGACGGAGAGCAAAGACGACAAACGCGATAAACAGACCGCGACGGATAAGGCGGAGAGTTCGGATATTTTAAGTCAAGCTTCGCAAGTCAAAAATTCGGTTAATGAAAACACAGAGGTGAAAGATTAATGGAGAGTTTCGGGAAGAATAGAAGAATTATTTTCAGTTTTATCCCCGTCGCCGCGATATGGCTTGCGGCGTTAACGCTTGGCGGAGGCGGAGAAACGGCAAAGAACCTGAGTATGTTCCTCGGAATATTGCTTGTCTTAAATACGGCGGTTTACTCGTATTTTCGTACTTTGGACAAGAGCGGCTTCATTTGGTATCTTATCTTAAACCTGTTTACTATAAACGCTTTCGGATATGTCGCTGGGAATATAGCGGCGTATTATTCCGCCGACGCTCAAACGCTTGCGGAGCTGTTTAATTCGGCGCATATCGGAACCGTCATTACGTTTTTTGTCTATTTCGCCGTGAGCGGTGCGGTAAACGCGTTAAAAAAAGAAAAGCCCTTTGAACGGGAGCTTTTGGGATACATAAGGGAAGCGGTCATATATTTCGCATTCGCTTGCATAGCTTATTCCGGTATGCGGTCTTTGGTCAATTTTACGTGGGCGGTTATAGGCGCGGCGTTGCTGTTTTATTATGCGGAGCGGGACAATAACGGCAAAGGCGCGGTAACGGCGTTTATTTTGTTTATTCTTTCGGCGGCGTTGTGCGCGGTTTTTTCTGTCTTTTTTTACGGCGCGGGCGGCGAAGCTTTAAAGACGGTATTTTACGTCTTGTTTTTTATAACTCTTATTGCTTGGTTTGTTCACTCGCTGTTGTCGTATAGGTTTTACGGTCTCGGCGGAGAGAACGCGAAAAAGTCCGGAGTTAAATATATCTTACTTTCTTGTATTCCGTTTATAATGCTCCTAAATTATCTGTTTATCGACGTAGTCAAGGCGCTCGGAGGTTTCGGCGATTATTCGTATTTATTTATTTACTTTGAGAGCGGAGGCAATCAACCGTTTTTATATGCGATAGCCGCGGTAATTTTGCTTTTGAGGATAATAGCCGCGATATGCGCCGTTTATTTTGTTTTTAAAGACAAATCGGGAGAAGCGTCGGGAGAAACCGACGAATTGGGAGTCAGTCTTTCGTTCGAAGAGGATTTAAAAAAGAAAAATATTGAGATGACGGAGGTGCAGAAGGCGTTTTTGGAGGCGTTGTCGCCGAATTCGGCGGAATTGCAAAAGGAAGCCGAACCGACCGCCGAAACAAAACCCGAAGCGTCCGAACAAAAGCCTTCGGCGGCGACGCAAAATTCGGTTTTAAAACGATACCCCGAACAGAAACAACCTTTTGCAAAGCCGACTGAAGCGTCCGTAAAACCTTCGTACGCGCCGGCTGCTCCGAAGCAAGCGGAAATGCCGCCTAAATTTAGTGTTTCGGCGCCGTCTCCGGCACCGAAGCCGGTTGAATCTCCGATATCGGTAACAAAGCCGTCGGAGCCGCAAAAAGCGCCGGTTCAACCGATATCGGCAACAAAGCCGTCGGAGCCGCAAAAAGCGCCGGTTCAACCGATTTCCGTAACAAAACCGTCGGAGCCGCAAAAAGCGCCGATACAAGCCGTCGAAACGCCCGTAAAATCCGAAACGGCGGTTAAGCCGATTGAAGAAGCGGCGGACGAAAAGCCGCGAACGTTTGCGGATGTCGATACCGCGGAAGTACGCATTGAGAACGCCGAACCTACGGCATATGACGTTGACGACGACGCGGAGGATAGGGAGATGCCCGATCATTCCGAGCGTATAGCCGAAATGCTGAACGACAAATCTTTGACCGAAGCGATAAGCGAGTTGACGGGAGGAGCCAACGCGGAACCCGACGAGGAGCCGTTGGAATTTGACGAGGGTACGGATTTCGCTTTGAGCGCGCTTTACGGTAAGAGGATACCCATTTCCGTACCTTATGATATAAGGCAGCTTGACGCTTTGGCGGCGGTGAAGCCCGAAGCGGAGGACGACGAAAGCAAAGCGATCGAAGAAATTTTGAGGCGCATAAACGGCGGAATAAAATAAGCTAAAAAAAAACGTGGTTTATACAGCGCGGCGTACATATCGGGTATTTTACGAGCGTTATCCGCGCGGGCGTCGGAGTTTAAGTGTTTAAGCGCGTAAACCCAGCGCAAGCCGGGGCAAGCGCATTTTCATGCGTTTGCCCCGAGCGCAAGCGCGAAGACGTTTGACATTTCTTTTTATGTCTGTTAGAATATATTAGACTTGAGGGTTTGGGAGCTTTGACTAACGCCCTTAGTTACGACACATTGAAAAAACGGGAAGAATAAGATATGAAAAGTATAGGGATTTTGACCAGCGGGGGAGACGCGCCGGGAATGAACGCCTGCATAAGGGCG